>JAGBFZ010000020.1 GCA_018110855.1 Oscillospiraceae bacterium | reverse complement strand
CCTTTTCGGGAGCGGTGCTGTTGTTTGTTTCCATACTTGACCTTCCTTTTACGTCATCAATTACTGTTTGCAGCGTTTTTTTCTTCCGCTTGTCGTATTATCACTCTGTTGTATTACGAACGATAATCCCCATTTATCTTAACGTAATCATATGTAAGGTCGCAGCCCCATGCGGTGGCTTTCTCGGTTCCGAGCTTCAGATCAATGTAAATGTCGATCTCGTCCTCGGTAAGTATCTTCTTAGCTTCATCTTCGGAAAAATCCACGCCTGCGCCGTTTTCGCACACATCAATTTTTCCTGCCTTGGAAGCAAGAGAAACATCGACCTTGTTAATATCAAAATCCGCCTCCGCATAGCCTATTGCGCAGAGGATACGTCCCCAGTTTGCGTCCGAGCCGAACATTGCGCATTTGAACAGGGGCGAACGGATAACGCTTTTAGCTACGATAATAGCAGTGTCAAGGTCGGGAGCGCCAGAGCATACGCAGGTGAGAAGCTTTGTAGCACCCTCGCCGTCCTTTGCAAGCATACGGGTGAGATTGGCCATGACCTGATAAAGAGCCGCCTTGAAGGTGTCAAAATCAGCACCCTCGGAGGTTATTTCGGGATTTCCCGCAAGACCGTTTGACATGAGCATACAGGTGTCATTGGTGGACTGATCTCCGTCGACGGAAAGGCAGTTATATGTAATTTTGACAATTTCCGAAAGAGCCTTCTGAAGCATGGAAACGGAAACAGCGCAGTCGGTGGTGATGAAATTAAGGGTGGTAGCCATGTTGGGGTGTATCATACCGCTGCCCTTTGCCATGCCGCCCATGCGGCAGAGCTTTCCGCCTATCTCAAATTCCACAGCATATTCCTTTTTAACGGTATCGGTGGTCATGATAGCAGTCGCTGCCTCAATATTTCCCGTATAGGAGAGCTTCTCCGCAAGCTGGGGAACAGCATTTTTAATAGGCTCAATTGGAAGCACCTGTCCGATAACTCCCGTTGAAGCCACAATAACCTCTTCGGGCTTGATGCCTAAAGCCTCGGCGGTAAGGCGGCACATCTCGTTTGCCTTTTCCTCTCCGTCGGCGTTGCAGGTGTTGGCATTCTTGGAATTTACGATTATTGCCTTTGCCTTTCCGCCGGATTTTTCAAGGTTTTTCTTTGTGACGATAACGGGTGCACCCTTTACCTTGTTCTGGGTGTAGACCCCTGCGGTATTGCACATTACTTCCGATACCACCATTGCAATATCGTTCTTTTTGGTGGGATTTTCCTTAATGCCGCAGTAAACTCCGCTTGCCTTAAATCCCTTTGCGGCACATACGCCGCCTTCAATGGTTTTAAATTCCATATGAGTGACCTTCTTTTTATTATAAATTATTTATCGTTCATAAGCTCTTCACGAGCCTTTTTTGTAAGCTTTGAGACTACATATTTGTAGGAACCGTCTATCATTCGCAATAGTTCCTCGTCTGGAACGCTGCCCGAGAGATTTACGGTATTGAAATAGGGCTGCTGAACAGGGGGACAGTGATAGCCCCGCTTTACGTCCTCGGGATATAATGTGCGGTAAAACTCCCCCGTGGGGATATCACCGTTAAAGGTGAGCATAGGCTCGCCATGCAGCATAAAAAGCTGTGCGAATATCCGCTTTTTCACCTTCACAACGGTGCAACCCTCTCCGAAAGGGTGATCCTCATATGCTCCGTTCTTTGAAAGACAGTAGGAGAGAAGCTCTGAATGGGTCATAGTATCACACTCTTTTGGTTTATTAAGCTGATAAATTAACGGCGCAAAGTGGCTGCCGGCTCAGCCTGCTTATTCTAATCCCGTACCCTCATCAATGCCCATCATAATATTCATGCACTGAACAGCGGCACCGCTTGCACCCTTGCCCAGATTATCGAGCCTTGAGCAGAGAAGAACATGGTCGTCATTGCCGTAAATGAATAT
>JAGBFZ010000170.1 GCA_018110855.1 Oscillospiraceae bacterium | reverse complement strand
TGCGAGAGCCTTGTCACGCAGGATACACATATTTTCAAGGACACCATTGAAAACAACCTTAAGATCGCAAAACTTGATGCTACACGGAATGAGATAGAAACCGCCTGCAAAAAGGCTTCCATTCACGATTTTATCATGTCGCTGCCAAACGGCTATGAAACACAGGCAGGGGAGCTTGGGAATATGCTTTCGGGCGGAGAAAAGCAGCGTATCGGAGCGGCGAGGGCATTTCTTCACGATTCGGACTTTATGCTTTTTGACGAGCCAACAAGCAATCTTGATGCACTTAATGAAGCTGTTATTCTGAAATCAATAGCCGAGCAAAAGGACAAAAAAGCTATCCTGCTGGTTTCCCACAGAGCCTCAACAATGCGTATTGCAGACAGGATGTTTTCTGTTGAAAACGGGAGGAAAAGCTGATGAAAATACAGGACAAGCGTGAGCGTGAAAAGCGTATCGTTACGGAAATGATTCGGCTTTACTGCCGTAAAAATCATCACAGCAAAACACTTTGCGCCGAATGTAAGGCTCTTGCGGAATATGCCTCGCAGAGAAGCGACAAATGCCCCTTTATGGAAACAAAGACCTTCTGCTCAAACTGCAAGGTGCATTGCTACAAGTCTGAAATGCGTGAAAAAATTCGCATCGTCATGCGCTTTTCGGGTCCGAGAATGATTTTATATCACCCCATAATGGCGGTGCGGCACGTTATTGAATCCCGAAAAGAGAAAAGGAGTTTAGAATGAAGGTAAAAAAGGTAATTTATGTTATTGTAGGCTGTATCGGACTGGGACTTGGCGCATTGGGAGCGGTTCTTCCGCTGCTGCCTGCGTTCCCGTTTCTGATGCTGGCGGCGTTCTGCTTTGCGAGAAGTTCAGAAAAGCTGGATAGCTGGTTCAGAAGCACAAAGCTGTACAAAAACAATCTTGAAAGTTTTGTGCAGGGCAGGGGAATGACAAAGAAAACCAAGGTCAAAATTATGATAACGGTAACGGTGCTTATGTCCGTAGGATTTGTTATGATGGGCAGAGTTCCTGTGGGCAGGATAGTTCTTGCCTGCGTCTGGGTGTTCCATATCATTTATTTTGCATTCGGAGTAAAAAACTGCGAATAATTTTTCAAAAAATACTTGACAAATAATATCATGTATGGTATGATAACGGTGTTATGTAACAATGTTATCAAGGTGGTGAGAATTTGAAGACTGATAGGGAAACACGGGAGCTGCTTATAGAAAGCGGAAGGAGGGAGTTTCTCGAAAAGGGATATATGAAGGCTTCCCTGCGGAAAATATGCGCCGACGCAGGCGTTACCACGGGCGCACTTTACTTCTTTTTCAAGGATAAGGAGGATCTGTTCGGAGCCATTTCCGAACCGCCGCTGAAGGAGCTTACGGGAATCCTGAACGGTCACTTTTCCGTTGATATGGAGGCTATCTCACAGCCTCATGCTCTTGACGGTGTAAACGCCCATGAACTGGTGGATCACGACGATTTTGTTGCTCGACTTATTCATCATATTTACGGGAATTACGACGCATTTATCCTGCTGCTGACAAAGTCGCAGGGGTCGAAATATGAGAACTGCGTTGACAGCCTTGTTGAAACTATCGAACAGTTTTACCTTGCGATGTCGGAGAAAATCGGCGCTCA
>JAGBFZ010000169.1 GCA_018110855.1 Oscillospiraceae bacterium | reverse complement strand
TCAGATCGGCTGCGATGTTTTCCAGGAGGTGGACATCACAGGTGCTGCCCAGCCCTTTGTAAAGCACAGCTATCTCGTTAAGGACGCTGCTATGCTGCCGAGGATCTTCAAGGAGGCATTTTATCTTGCAGGTACCGGCAGAAAGGGTCCTGTGCTTATAGATGTTCCTATTGATATTCAGAACACGCTTATTGATTTCGAGTATCCCGAAACCGTTTCAATGCGTACATATAAGCCCACTGTAAAGGGCAATCCCATGCAGATAAAGAAGATCTGCGAGGCTGTTGAAAATGCAAAGAAGCCTCTTATCTGCGCAGGCGGGGGAATTTTCCTTGCGGGCGCTGAAAAGGAGCTTATTGAATTTGCGGAAAAGGCAAAGGTCCCAGCAGTTTCCACCATGATGGGTCTGAGCTTGTTTCCCACCGATCATCCGCTGTATCTTGGCATGCTCGGTATGCATGGCGTAAGATCCGCAAACCGTGCCGTTACTGAGTGCGATACCATGATTATCATCGGCGCAAGAGTTGGCGACAGAGCTGTTAAGTCCCCCACCTTCCTTGCGGAAAACAAGCAGATAATCCATATTGATATCGACCCTGCCGAGATAGGCAAGAATATTCCTGTTGATATCCCCCTTGTAGGCGATTGCAAAGCCATCCTTTCGGAGTTAACCGAAAAGATCGGTGAGATAAACCACGATGAATGGCTTTCGGAGCTTGCTGAAATAAAGAATGATGTTCCCGAAAATGAGGAAACAGAGGGCTTTATCAATCCAAAGGTATTCCTCAGAAGGCTCTCGGACAGAATGCCTGAAAATACTGTTTGCGTTGCTGACGTTGGTCAGAATCAGATCTGGTGCTGCAACAATTATGGAATCAAGTCAGGCGGAAGATTTATGACCTCTGGCGGAATGGGTACTATGGGTTATTCTATTCCCTGCGCGATCGGTGCAAAAATGGCGGCTCCCGAAAGAGAAGTCATTGCTGTATGCGGTGACGGCTCATTCCAGATGCAGATGATGGAGCTTGCAACCATTATGCAGGAGAAGATCGCTGTCAAAATTATTGTAATGCGAAACAATTTCCTTGGCATGGTTAGAGAGCTTCAGACTAAAAGCTACGGTGACAGACAGATCGCTGTCGGTCTTGACGGAAGCCCCGATTTTGTAGCGCTTGCCCGCTCCTACGGCATTGAGTCGGAAAGGATATCAACCATGGCGGAGGCTGAAGAAAAGATTGAAAAACTGGCATCATCAGACAAGCCCTATCTCCTTGTATGCGATGTTTACAGCCTTGAGTCCACTCTGTGATTATTTCTGAAAGGATTGATACATATATGAAGCATACCATTTCCGTTCTTGTTGAAGACCACGCAGGCGTTCTTTCCCGTGTTTCGGGTCTGTTCTCCCGCCGAGGCTTCAACATTGACAGCCTTGCTGTAGGCGAGACAGACGATCCCGCTATCTCAAGAATAACCATCGTTGCAGACGGCGACGAGCACACTGCTCAGCAGATCGAAAAGCAGCTCAATAAGCTCGTGGATACCATGAAGGTACGCACCCTTGCTCCCGATGAGCTTCTTGCGAGAGAGCTGCAGCTCATTAAGGTAAACGCAAGCCCTGCCCAGAGAAGCGAGATACTTACCATCTGCGACATAATGGGCGCAAAGATCATTGATATGACTTCCACAACTCTTACTATCGAGATATCCGATTCTGCAATTCACCTCAAGAGAATGCACGATCTTCTTGAGGGCTACGGAATCAAGGAAATTGTCCGCACAGGCGTTATCGCTATCCAGAAGGGCAGCGTTACAATTAAATAATCATGTTTTTAAGGCATTTTGCCTTGAAATATACTTACTTTATCCATAATATTCTATTAGGAGGAATTTAAAATGGCTAAAATTTTCTATCAGTCTGACTGCGATCTCGGCAGACTCGACGGCAAGACCGTTGCGATCATCGGTTACGGTTCTCAGGGTCACGCTCACGCTCTGAACCTCAAGGACAGCGGCGTTAACGTTGTTGTAGGTCTTTACGAGGGCTCCAAGAGCAAGGCTAAGGCTGAGTCTCAGGGTCTCAAGGTCGTTTCCGTAAGTGAAGCTGCAAAGATGGCTGATGTTATCATGATCCTTATCCCCGATGAGAAGCAGGCTGATGTTTATGCTTCCGATATTGCGCCTTACCTCACCGCAGGCAAGACTCTTGCTTTTGCACACGGCTTCAATATTCATTTCGGCTGCATCGTTCCCCCCAAGGATGTTAACATCATCATGATCGCTCCTAAGGGTCCCGGCCACACTGTAAGAAGCGAATATCAGGCTGGCAAGGGTGTTCCCTGCCTTATCGCTGTTGAGCAGGATGCAACAGGCGACGCTCAGGATATTGGTCTTGCATACGCTCTCGGTATCGGCGGCGCAAGAGCAGGCGTTCTCGAGACTACATTCAGAACCGAGACAGAGACAGACCTCTTCGGTGAGCAGGCAGTTCTCTGCGGTGGTGTTTGTGCACTGATGCAGGCTGGTTTCGAAACATTAGTAGAAGCTGGTT
>JAGBFZ010000168.1 GCA_018110855.1 Oscillospiraceae bacterium | reverse complement strand
GAGAAGAGGTCAGGATATCCAGACCTACGCAAATATCAGCTTTATGGACGCCTGCAACGGCAAGAAGGTGGATATTAAGATAAACAGGACAGAAAGCTGTCCCGACTGCGGCGGCTCAGGCGCAGCGGCAGGCTCTTCTGCAGAGACCTGCTCCGAATGTCGGGGAACAGGCTATGTCAAGACTGCTCAGCGCACTCCTCTCGGCATGATATCCTCACAGCGTCCCTGCTCACGCTGCGGCGGCAAGGGCAAGGTCATCACAGACCCCTGCTCAAAATGTCACGGCTCGGGCAGAGTTTCTGTGGCTAAGACAGTTACCGTTACCATTCCCGCAGGAATCGACGACGGACAGACCCTGCAGGTACGAGGTCAGGGTCACAGCGGTGCAAACGGAGGTCCTGCAGGCGATCTTCATGTTACCGTACAGGTGGCTCAGGATCCCATTTTTGAAAGAGACGGATATGATATCCGCACAGAAGTGCCTATCACATTTACTCAGGCTGTTCTGGGCGATGAGATCGAGATCCCATGCATTGACGGCAAGGGCAAGATAACCATTGCCGAGGGCACTCAGTCGGGCACTGTTTTCAGAATAAGAGGCAAGGGCGTAAAGCGTCTCAACCGCTCCGACAGAGGCGATCAGTATGTTACCGTAAATGTGGAAGTGCCCAAGAATCTGAGCAAAACCCAGAAGGAGCTTCTTAAAAAGTTCGAGGATAGTCTCGATGAAAATAAGAATTATAACAAAAGGAAAAGCTTTTTCGATAAGGTAAAGGATATACTTAAAAGCGATATATAGTATAAATTTCCCTCGGTCGGTATTTATCGGCTGAGGGAATTTTTTATGAATAAAAGGCGGCTGCTTCAAAATGAAACAGCCGCAATTTTTTATTTATCCGTGAATAAGTCTCGCCGTATCTGCGTCGCAAAGCCCAAGAATTACAATGTTCGTGAATTTACTTAAATCTGAAAGGTCGTATTCCATGCCGTTTTCGTCCACTACAAGCGGACGCAGGGGCTGATCGTTGTTGTTCTTCATGACTGTAGCAGTCATGCCGTTGGACAGCTTGACCTTGGAGCCTGTGGGGAAGGGAGCCACCTTTCTGAGGAATGCCCTTACCACCCTTTCGTCAAAGTGGGTGTATGCGCCGCCCCAGATAAATTCGATAGCCTCATTGGGAGGAGCGGGGATACGGTAGGGACGGTTTGAGGTAAGTGCGTCATAAACGTCCGCCACCGCTAAAATACGGGCATATTCGTGGATCTGCTCGCCCCTCAGCTTCATGGGATAGCCTGTGCCGTCCCATCTTTCATGATGACCGATAATTCCCATGCAGCAGTCATCGGACACGAGCTTTCTCGCCTTGAGATGCTCCGCTGCATAAACGGGGTGGAGCCTTACCGTATTGTACTCCTCGTCGGTAAGCCTGCCCTTTTTGTTGATTATCTCAATGGGGACGGATACCTTGCCGATATCGTGAAGCAGTCCTGCCACGCCAAGCTCGCCCAGCTTTTTTCTGTCATAGCCCATTTCAAGCCCGATGGCAATAGCCATGATAGCTACGCTCAGGCTGTGGTGATATGTATAATCGTCATACATCTTGATGTCGGCAATATTTATAAGAATGTCCTTTTTAGAGGCAAGCTCGTCTATAAGCTGCTCGGTGGTGTTGCCGATAGCGTCTATGTCGCTCTGAGTGACGCCCTTGCTGCTGTCCATAAAATTGTCTGCAAGATTGTGGATGTTGGTGATGGCATTTTCCTTTATTTCACTGTTGATGGAGGATATGACTCTGGTCTCGCTGTTTCGGCTGTCGATAAATGCACCTGCAACAACACGGCTCATGCGCATCTGAGTTATATTCATATCGGTAAGCTTTGTGCCCGCCTTGAGTGTCACCACTGCTCCGGCAGAAGCGTCAAAGAATGTTATTTCTCTTGCCATGCACATTCCGGGAGCAAGCTCGTTGGTCCTAAGGTAAACCAGAAAGGATACCTCCTTTAAAAGCATTTATATTTCAGAATACTGCGCTGCACAGCCGCATAATATATAGAAACGGCAGATGCACGAAAGCCTTACTGCTTGAGCTGAGCAAGACATTCACCGCAGATGCATCTGTCCTTGAAGCGGAGAATATTATCCTCGCTGCCGCAGAAAACGCAGCTTTCGCCTGCTTTTTTGATAATTATCCTGTCCTCTTCGGAGTAAATTTCCACATAGTCTCTGTTGCCGATATTCAGATTTCGTCTCATTTCGATTGGCACGACAACTCTTCCAAGAGCGTCGAGCTGTCGGGTGATAGCCGATGATCTCATACAATGATCGCTCCTTTTAAATTGGCGCTGAGGGCGCAGCTTTTATACTAAATATATAACATTATAACAATTATTTGTGTGCAATGCAAGAAATAATAATTAAATAAATATTAGCAAATTTTAAAAAGTGGTGAACTAATATGCTGACTTTCATCTTTTCTCTGCTGATAATACTGTCCGCAGCGGCGGCAATTTTCACGGGAAATGTCCGTGAGATAACGGAAGCGGTGTTAAATGAGCCTGTGAACGCAGTGGAGCTGTGCATATATCTCTGCGGAGGGATGTGCTTCTGGGGCGGGATAATGCGTGTGGCAGAAAAATCGCAGCTGACGGATAAGCTTGCAGGAGTGTTCGCCCTTATTCTCGGCGGACTTTTCAAGGGTCTCGACAAGCATGGACGAGCCTTCCGAGCAATATGCATGAACATCACCGCAAATCTTCTGGGTCTCGGAAATGCCGCCACACCCTTCGGGATAGAAGCCATGAAAGCCCTTGCCGAGGAGGAAAAGGCAGGAGATACAGCCACACCCTCAATGGTGATATTCACAGTTATCAATACAGCTTCCCTCACCCTGATACCCTCCACCGCCCTGTCTCTGCGGATGAAATACGGCTCGGCAGACCCC
Source organism: Oscillospiraceae bacterium (assembly GCA_018110855.1). Taxonomy (GTDB): domain Bacteria; phylum Bacillota; class Clostridia; order Oscillospirales; family Ruminococcaceae; genus Huintestinicola. The sequence continues at coordinate 2,189 of JAGBFZ010000168.1, read as the reverse complement.
TTGGAGATAGTCCCTGCGGTATGGATAACCTCTGCCGCAGCACTTGCAGTCTCGGTGACAGCGGCAATTCTGCCATTTTGTGGAAATATAAAAAGGGAGGACAAAACATGACGGCGGCTTCCTTTGTGATTCCCGTAATGATACTGTTTATCATTTCATGGGGGCTTTATAAGCGTGTGGACGTGTTTTCCGAGTTTGCAAAGGGAGCTGCGGAGAATCTGATAACCTGCGCCGAGCTTCTGCCTACGCTTATTGCGCTTATAACTGCTGTGGGAATGTTCCGTGCCTCGGGAGCGGAGGGACTGATAATAGGCGCAGTTTCGGGATTATTTGATAAGATAGGCTTTCCTGCGGAATGTCTCCCCCTTGCGCTGATACGTCCTGTTTCGGGCAGCGGTGCGCTGGCGGTGTATGAATCCCTTCTGGAGGATATTGGACCCGACAGCTTTGCGGGACGAGTGGCAAGCGTAATGCTTGGCTCAACGGAAACCACCTTTTACACCCTTGCGGTGTATTATGGCGCAGTGGGGATAAAAAAGACCCGCCACACCCTTGCGGCTTCACTTGCGGGGGATATGACAGGATTTATTGTAAGCGTTCTTACGGTAAATATTTTCTTTGGGCAAATATGAATTTATTGTAAATTTATCGGCTTTACCGATTTTGCTGTTGACAAGCGGGCTATATTTTGGTATAATAATTAAGCATTGTGCAAGATCTGCATACTGCTTGAGCCATTAGCTCAGTCGGCAGAGCATTTGACTTTTAATCAAAGGGTCTGGGGTTCAAATCCCCAATGGCTCACCAGAAACCGTCAGTCTGTTTTTTCGGACTGACGGTTTTTATTTTTTCTTTCGTCATCACAGCGGTATTGCTCAAGCTTCACTCAAACTTGTCGTAAACCTGAGTGCAGAAGCAGTCGGCGCACCATTTTGAGCGGCAGCTTCTCCGCATTTCCCGGAAATATTCCTCCGCCCTGTCAATATCGGCAGGGCGTTTTATTTCCCTCAGATCGTACATATACTCATAGGATGTGTAGCTGCATGGGCTTATAAAGCCGTTTTCATTGATAAACCAGAAATAGCTGCCCGGGCTGCACTCCTCTATGGGCGAGGGGATATCCTGTGCTGCAGTCATAAACCGCTCCATATATTTTTTGCTGCCGTGAATGACAAGTCCACGTTCTGCAAGCCGCTCCTTAATGCTCTGAAGCTCAGCCGCAAATTTTTCCGACTGGGAATAAAGCAAGCGGTTTTCCCCAAAAAATTCGGGACGGTCATAGCCCCCGAGACGATTAAATGTGATTTCGTCCACTCCAAGCTCCGCAAGATATTGGCAGAAGCGCTCAAAATCTGCAATATTCCTGCGCATGAGAATGGTGTTCACCTTTATTTTCACACCGCTGCCCGTTTCCGAGCGTATCCTGTTCAAAAGGCGTATTTTTTCGCTGACCATTGAAAAATGCCCCGAAAGCTGTCTCACATCATCATTGCAGTCCTCAAAGCTGTCAAGACTGATAACGATCTCCGAGAACAGCCCGCAGATGTCCCGTATAATGCTTTCGCTCAGCAGAGTGCCGTTGGTGGTTGCGCTCACGCATATCCCAAGGCTGTGAAGCCGCTTTGAAAGAGGAATGATGTCCTTGTATAAAAACGGCTCGCCGCCTATCCAGCTCACAAGGATATTTTTGCCCGTAAGCCGTCTGTATTCACCTAAGACCTCGGAAAAGCTGTCGATAAGCTCAGGGTCGGCAGAGTCTCTTTTGCGTTTCACATCGCAGCTGTAGGAGCAGAAGCGGCAGCGCATATTGCAGTCCTGAGTTATTCTGTAAACAATAACTCTGTCATATTTTCGTGGAATTTCCATGGTATTCATAAAATAAGTCTCCTTTAGTATTATAGTGATACTAACTCCATAGCTATATGATAGTATATTTTGATACTAAGTCAATAGCTTAAAACATAAATCGTAGATATATACAAAAAATTCCGAGATTATCTGTTGAGTTGCACATAAAAAAGCCCCTATGACCGAGTTGATCGGTAATAGGGGGAATCAGGTGATTCACTTATATTTTTCAAGTATAAAGCTGCTTTTTTCTGTAATTGGTAAAAAAAATAAACCGCTTAACCTACGTTAAACGGCTTATCTGCGTGGTTGCGGAGGCTGGATTTGAACCAACGACCTTC
>JAGBFZ010000167.1 GCA_018110855.1 Oscillospiraceae bacterium | reverse complement strand
CATTCATAGGTGAGGATAATGCAGATGGGAGCTGCAAGCATAAGAACAAGCAGTCCGAAAAGTCCTCCCCAACTCAGTCCGTCGATAGTCCTGCTTGAGGTGAACAGGTCTACCCATGCAAGAGACTGTATATTGCACCAGATAAAATAGTTGAATATATCTCCGATAACTCCCAGCTTTGAAAGCAGCAGCGCTATCCACATAAGATACTGTGGCAGCGGCGCTGCTATGGCTATTTTCAGAGACATGAAGGGATCATGGGCTACTCCGTGGTATTTTATCAGATTCCTGTCCCTGACAGCGCAGTTATATGCGAAATTTATCAGAAGTCCGTTGGCGATAATTGATGACGCAACTGCGGTGAACACCTTGAACGCCATGAATTTTATCATAAATACAAGCATACATAGATTAAATATTACGCAGATAAGCTCGCCTGCAAGCCACCAGACCATTCCCTTCGCTGCTCTTTTTCCGAAATTTTCCCTTGTGTCAGCTACCATAAAAAAGCTCCTTAATCTATTTTCCCCTTTTGATATAAAAGTATTATACATCATTTTCCGTCATAATTCAAGCATTTTTCCTTTAATATTATTCGTTTGAATGAAGAATAATATTACTGTCGGAGCAACCCGACAAAATGATTTTTTGAGGGATAGCAATGGATTACAAGCAGTTTCAGAACAGCGTTTATCAGAATGCGGCGATGGGTATCACCGCTCTCAAAGCCATGATACCCAAGGTGAGCGACAGCAATGTGAAAAATCTTCTGATAAAGCAGTACAACGGCTACAAGGCTCAGACGGAAATTACGGCAGGACAGATGAAGCAGCATAATCTCACTCCCGAAGAGCCTCCTCTGATGTCCCGCCTTATGACAAGCGCGTCTGTGACATATAGAATGAAGCGTGACAGCAGTGCAGGCAATGCGGCGAAAATGGTTATCAAAGGCACAAACACAGGCATACTTGAGCTTACGGAAAAGCTGAATCACACCTCCTGCGGCTCTCCTGAGGCAATACAGTCGGCTAAGGAATATTTACGCCGCGAACAGAAAAATATTGAAAGCCTAAAGCCATATCTTTGATTTTTTCAGAAAACCTCCTATTTATAAACTGTGCCGCTTCGGAAAATGCTTCCGAGCGGCACAGTTTTTTTATTTACTTTTCCTTTGATTTGCAGCAGACACCCATTATCAGTCCGAATATCATTGCTGCTGTGATACCTGCGGAGGATGCAGCCAATCCTCCTGTGAAAACTCCAAGAAAGCCCTTCGTATCGATCGCCTCTCTTACTCCTTCGGCAAGAGTGTTTCCGAAACCTGTGAGCGGAACTGCCGCTCCCGCTCCCGCAAATTCGATAAGGGGACGATATATTTCAAACGCCCCAAGCACAACTCCCGCAACCACATAGGTCACAAGTATCCTTGCAGGGGTAAGCTTTGTGTAATCAATAAGCAGCTGTCCAATTGCGCACAGTGCGCCGCCTACAATAAACGCCCATAAATATTCCATTATAAGCTCTCCTTTCAGTCGTGAGAAATATGCACGGCGTGAGATATTCCCGGGATACTCTCTCCCTGCTGGCTCATTGTGGGAGACATCAGAGCTCCCGTTGCGCAGAAAAGAATATTTTTATATTCTCCCGACTTCACCTTATCGAGAAAATATCCGCACAGCACTGCCGCACTGCAGCCGCAGCCTGAGCCTCCCGCATGAACGTCCTGCTTTTCATAATCGTACATCATTGTGCCGCAGTCCTTGTATCGGGGAGCAATATTTATCCCATCCCCTGCCATAAGCTCGATAAGAAGCGTTCCGCCCACTCTGCCAAGGTCTCCTGTGATGATAAGATCAAAATCCTCGGGGGTCATTCCCGTATCATTGAGATATGTTGTGATGACGTAATGTGCAGCGGGAGCCATTGCGGCACCCATATTATTTGCGTCGGTCACTCCCATATCAACGATCTTTCCGATG
>JAGBFZ010000166.1 GCA_018110855.1 Oscillospiraceae bacterium | reverse complement strand
GGGGGCAGAATATTTTTCAGCTCCACGCGGTTGACCTTGATGCCCCAGGGGTCGGTGGCTTCATCCAGGATGGCACGCATCTTGGTGTTGACCACGTCACGGGAAGTCAGGGTCTGGTCCAGTTCCAGATCGCCAATGATGTTACGCAGGGTGGTGGCAGTCAGTGTCTCCATAGCGGCCATGGGCTGCTCAACGCCGTAGGCGTACAGCTTGGGGTCGGTGATCTGGAAATACACGACAGTGTCGATCTGCATGGTAACATTATCCTTGGTGATAACGGGCTGAGGCTTGAAGTCAACGACCTGTTCCTTGATGGATACCTTTTTTACCACCTTGTCAAAGATAGGGATAACATAGTGGGGACCTGTGTGAAGAGCGCCCTTGAATGTTCCGAGACGCTCAACAACGTAAACCTGAGCCTGCGGAACGATCTTTATTCCCGAAATAAAGATGAGGGCAAGAATGATGATGATAACAGCGACAACCATGATACATTTCTCCTTTTGTGATTATATTTACAATGATTTTTAAACGGGCTTCACTGTAAGATATGCCGCACCCTTTGCAATGACCGTTACCGAAACGCCCGCCTCGATAACAGAACCGTCAGCGGATACTGCGCCCCAGTCAACACCCTCGAGCCGTACTCTGCCTGTGCCCGTCATGCCGTCAATACGCTCGATGACAACAGCAGTCTTGCCAAGGTCAAGCTCACCGTTTGTGGGGATATACTTTTTCGGCATGAATTTCCTGAGCAGAGGACGGGTAGCTGCCAGCAGTATCAGTGAAACTGCAAGGAAAACTCCCACCTGAACGCCCACGCCTGCTCCGAGCAGCGCTGCGATAACGGCGGCAAGAGCGCCTGCGGCAAACCATATGGACAGCAGTGCAAAGGAGGCTGCTTCCAAAAGAACAGCGGCGACCATTACAATGATCCATAAAATGTACATCATAAAAACCGATCTCCTTCCGTCTGTATTTTCTGCTGATCTTATTTTATCATATCTTAACAAAAAAATCAATATAATTCACGATTATTTTTCTTAAGATCAGGTAAAATTCTGATTAAAATGATGTCAGAAAAAATAAAAATATGATAATAAAAGAAAAAATCAGTTGAAAACTTACTCAAAATATGGTATAATATCATTATACATTCAGCTTTTATGAAGGGAAGAGGAAAAATGGGATTGGATTTTGAGATAGGCACAAGCATCAGACTTCAAGTCGCATCGCTTTGCTTTCTTATTCTCGTAATAATCGACTTTATCAGGTCGAAGCGGATAAAGCTGCTTACCACAAGGGTTTTCAGCGGAATGTTATGTGTGTCGGCGGTATATATGCTTTTTGATATCGCCACAGTTTACTCCATATATATGTTCCCCGGTTCGCTTCTGACGGATATAATTCATCGGATATATTACGTTCTTATGATCACTGTGGTTTTCGGAATGTCCGCTTATGTGGAATTTACGGGAAATGCAAGGAACAAGTGCGTCAGCAATGCTCTGACTGCGGCGTGGATCCTGCCATATATCATCTGCTTGGCAGTAATGCTTTTCGGAGATATTCTCTATGTATGCGATGAAAACGGCGTTTATTCCTATGGAAGCCCTGTGAATTCCCTTTTTGCGGGCGTCGGGATCTATATTGTTATTACCTTTGCCGGGACCTTCAGATACAAGGACGTATTGTCGGAAAAAAAGCGCTTTGCCCTGAGACTTCAGCTTATTGTATGGATCGCTGTGGCGATCATTCAGTTCCTAAATCCCTATCTGCTGCTTTCGGGACTTGCCATTTCCCTCTGCATTTCCGCTCTTTATTTCTCCTTTGAGAATCCCAATGTCTATATTGATGAGAATACGGGAGCCTTTAACAGCAGGGCATTTTCACAGGTGTTCTATGAAAATACCAACTGCCTTGGCAAAAGAACTGTGAATGTTGCCGCTCTTGTAATTGAAGATGAGAATATCGTTATCGGCAGCATCGGCTACTATCGCTTTGAGAAGCTGATGAAAATGGTTTCGGAGGATATGAGATATATGTTCATGTCGCCAGTTTATCGGCTTGAAAGCAATGTTTTTGCTGTAATTATTCCCGAAAGCATAGAGGGCTTTGAGGATAAGCTTGTTAAGCTGGAAAGAAAGCTCTCCTATCCTTATAAGCTGGAGGATGCATCAATTGAGCTTAAAGCTCATGCTGTTACGATGAAATGCCCCGAGATAACCGATGAGCCTGCCGATATCCATGATCTTATCGTCTGCGGCACGGAATACGGCGGCACAGGCTTTGTGAGAGCGGTAAACGCCGACATCGTTGCCCGCAAGAGACGCAGCGAGATACTCAGCAAAATGATGCTTGACGCTATTGATAATGACGGCTTCGAGGTGGTTTATCAGCCCATTTATTCAACGGAGAAAAAAGCGTTTGTCTCCTCCGAGGCACTGGTAAGACTCAAGGACAAGGAAACGCTGGGATTTGTTTCCCCTGAGGAGTTTATCCCTCTTGCGGAGAAAAACGGCTACATAATCAAGATCGGCGAGATCGTTTTTGAAAAGGTGTGCGCAACTATCAAAACCATCCGTGATATGGGACTTTCCCTTGAATACATCGAGGTAAACCTTTCCGCTCTTCAGAGCATTGACGAGGCTGTTCCTCAGGGCTTTTCTAAAATAATGCAAAAGTACGGGATTTCTCCCGCTTCCATAAATCTTGAGATCACCGAGACCACCGCTGTTGAGTCTGCCTCAATGCTTGAAAAGAATATGCAGCGGTTCAGAGCAATGGGCTGCAGCTTCTCCATGGACGATTTCGGAACAGGCTATTCCAATCTCTCAAAAATGTCCGAGGTGAATTACGACCTTGTAAAGTTCGACAAGAGCCTTATCTGGCCCAGCTTCGGGGAAAACAAAAGGGAAAAATCGGAGATCATCCTTTCCAACACCGTTAACATGGTAAGCTCTCTCGGCGCTCACATCGTTGCCGAGGGCGTTGAGACCGAGGAAATGGCAGACAGCCTTGCAAAAATGGGAGTGCATTATCTTCAGGGCTATTATTATTCCCGTCCTATTTCCGAGGAAGCATACATTGAATTTATCAGGGAGAAGCAGGCAGGATAATGAACATCAGAGATCGCATTAAAAGCCGTATTATTATTGCAGACGGCTCCTTCGGCACCTATTACGCCGAAAAGTACAGCACGGACGAAAGCCCCGAGCTTGCAAACATCCTTCACAGAGAACGGGTAGCTGCCATTCACAGGGAATATATAGAAGCGGGAGCGGAGCTTATCCGCACGAACACCTTCGCATCAAATACAGCAGATCTTAATATGCCATGGGAACGGGTCGCCGAGAATATTTCAGCAGCTGCCGATATCGCCCTTGAATTCTGCAAGGGCGGAATTTATGCGGCGGGAGATATCGGAGAAGCGAGAAATCTGTCTCCCGAGGCGGCTGCGGAGGAATACTTCAGAGCAGCGGAAATATTTATTGGCAAAGGCATTGACATAATAAATTTTGAGTCCTTTTCCGACACTGTTTCACTTCTGCCTGCAATGGAGAGGATAAGAGAAAAATTCGGCAGAGATGTTTTTATTATCGCCACCTTCTGCGTTGACAGGTACGGCAGCAGTCCATCGGGACGAAGCGCAGCACGGCTTTTTTCCGAGGCGGCAGCATTTGCGGACTGCGTGGGCTTAAACTGCGGCGTGGGTCCTGTTCACATGAGCGGGATAATAAAAAATATCTCCCTTCCCGAAAATGTTTTTCTGTCCGTTCTGCCCAATTCGGGATATCCCGTTATGTCAAGAAATCAGCTTTCCTTCGGCAGCGCTTCGGAGCATTTTGCGGGGAAGCTTTCCGAAATATGGTCGCTTGGAGCAGATATCCTCGGCGGCTGCTGCGGCACAGACCCCGAATATATCAGAAAAGCGGCTGCGCTTTTAAAGGGAAAGGCTCCGTCTCCCAAGGCAAATGTGAGAAAAAGCGGGGGAGAGGAAAAGCCTGTTCATGCGGGCTTTATATATGACAGCAGCGGAAATATCCGCAGGGAAAAGCTGATCGCCGCAGAGCTTGTTCCGCCCCTTGACGGGGACGATGAGAAGCTTATCAGCTCGGCGCATTTTCTGAAAAATGCGGGAGTCCATGTTCTTACATTTCCCGATTCTCCCTCGGGCAGAACAAGAGCGGATTCCATACTGATGGCGGCAAAGGTGCGCAGAGAAACAGGCATGGTGGTCATGCCCCACATATGCTGCCGTGACAAAAATGCCCTTGCCATACGCTCAGCTCTTATGGGGGCGCATATTAACGACATCGGAAATGCCCTGATGATAACGGGTGATCCTGTTCCTGCGGCGGCACGTCAGACGGTGAAATCTGTATTCAACTTTGATTCGGTGGGACTTCTTCGCATTGCATCCGAGCTTAATGCGGATATGTTTTCTTCCCGTCCCATATGCTGCGGTGGAGCGGTCAATCAGAACCGCAGAAATCTTGAAAATGAGATAATGCGTGTTAAGAAGAAAATGGCTGCGGGAGCGCAGTTTTTCATGTCACAGCCTGTTTTTTCGGCTGATGACGCCGAAAGGCTCAGACGGATAAAGTGCGAAACGGGAGCAGTTATCCTCTGCGGCATAATGCCCCTTGTGAGCCGCAGAAATGCTCTGTTTATGAAAAATGAGATATCGGGAGTAAATGTCACCGACGAGATAATTTCCCGTTATCCCGAAAACGGTTCAAAGGAAGAAGGGGAAGCTGCGGGTATCGCTCTTGCAAAAGATGTCATTAAAATGGTATCGGATTTTGCCGACGGATATTATTTCACCTTTCCCTTTAATCGTGTGCATATGCTGCCAAAAATACTTGAACAGAAAATATAAAAAACTGCACCTGTATTTCTTCAAACAAGAAATACAGGTGCAGTTTCTTAGTTGATAAGTGCCGTCTGATAATTTAAATATGAAGCAAATATCACCCACATCAGATAGGGGATATTTATAATAGCCGCAAGTGGACTTGCTTTCCGAAAGGATGTGATCATTGCGATTATTAGTATAAGAAGCAGAAGTATCACTCCGAAGGCTGCCCACAGTGCTTCAAACCTGAAGAAAACTATGCTCCAGAGAAAATTCACCCCCAACTGTATCCAATATACCGTCAGTGCTTTTTTTGCTGCTTCACTGTTTTCGGATGTGAATACAAGATACGCGGAAAATCCCATTACTGCATATAATATAGCCCACACAACGGGAAACAGCCATGAGGGCGGCAGCAGGGGCGGCTTGGTGTATTTATCGAAAAAATCCGAAAAGCCGCCCGACAGCAGAGCTGACAGAGCGCCTGCCAGCTCTGCCGAAATGATATAGATAAGAATATCTGTTATTTTCTGTTTTTTCATAGCATTCCTCCATTCTGATAATGATTATGCGTTGGGAACGGAGGCTATTCGTTTTTTCTGAAAATGACTGACCGGCGTTTTCTGAAATAAAAAACAGCCTGCTTTCAAAAAGCAGACTGTTTTCTGGCGGAGACGGCGAGATTCGAACTCGCGGGGGATCACTCCCTAACTGATTTCGAGTCAGCCCCGTTATGACCACTTCGATACGTCTCCATGTGAATCAACTATAATATTATAGCATATCACCGAAAAAAAGGCAAGGGGTTTTATTCAATGTAATAATTTGTTTACAATTTGGTGCAAGCCTTTTTTATAGTTGCAAATTCAGAAATAATATGATATAATATTTTCTGTTATTTATAAACAGGAGATTTTTCTATGAATGATGAGATCAAAAATGAGCCTATGCCCGATGAGAACGGGACCGAAGTGCATGACGAGGACGAGGGCCGTCCCCCCGTTGACCCTAAAAACAAGCTATATACCTTCCTTTCACTGCTGATATTCGCTGTGCTGTATTTCGGCTGGCAGCTTATCAAGGGGAATATTTATTTTTCCTATGCCCTATATACCGAGACATTTACCCCCGAGGAACAGGCGGCGGTGATATCTGAGATATCCATGCTTTCCCTTCCCGATGACGCAGAGCTTTTATATGCAAGGCTTCACAGAAATTTTGACGGGAACTGCTTTTATGCCGCATTTTCACTTCCCGAGGGAGCGGAGGATAACGAGGAATTTCCCGAAAACATTATTCCCTTTCCCTGCGGCGATCCCGAAAGGGATATCAGAATGACGGTTTATCCCAATGAGGGCGTGGTCCCCGATTATGTTTACGGTGACTGCTATGTTAATATCGGCGATCCCCGTATGTCCTGCATGATATACGAGGAAGGGGGCTCATATACCGCAGTTTTCCGCATTTCGGGCTATTCGGGGGACATCGGCAGAAAGCTCGACAGCTGGGAGAAGACCCCTGTAAAATGAGGACAGCTATGATAAAAAAAATGATATTCACCGCAGGCTTTTTTCTGCTTTTCAGCGCTGTTTTCGGAGGAAGGGTCTGCGCATATGAATCTCACTTCGGATATACGGTCAGAGGAAGCGCATTAACTGTTTTCGTTACGGACGGCGGCAATTCCGATTACCGCCTCAGCCTTGACGGGGGAATGACTTATTTTAATGCGAAAATGCCCTTTACCATTCCCGCTCTCCCCAACGGGACCTATCAGCTTCGGGTGATGTATGGCAGCGGAGAGCTTTCCGAGGTCAAGCCTGCAGTCATAGGAAGCAGCGGTATTCCGAAGGGTAACGAGATCTTTATTTCCGCTTCGGGCTTTGCGGAGGAAACTCTGGGCAGCGGAGAAATTTCCGTCAGGATAAAAAATTACAGTCCCGAAAAAACCTATTTCATAACCTGTGACGGCGGCACAACATGGTCTCCCGCTGATGGAGAGGAAACCTTGCTGCGGGGCTTTCATGCAGGGGAATACAGCATTTCCGTGCGCTGTGCAGGTGAGCCTCATATGGCTTCGGCTGCTCTGACTGTTGCTGTTCCCGTTAAAAAGGTCTCAGACAGCGCAGTAATTCGGGTGCCGCTTATCAAACAGCTTCCCGAGCTTCCCACAGGCTGCGAGGTGACAAGCCTTGCCATGGCTATAAATTATCATGGGATAAAAATATCCAAGACCGTTCTTGCGGATGTTTTTCTTGAAAAAGGGGAATATCGTGCCGCTGATTACCGCAAGGTTTTCGTGGGCGACCCCCGTGAGAGGAAGGCTTACGGCTGCTATGCGGGGGTATTGGTAAGGTGCGCTGAGAAATTTCTCTCAACCATATCCGGAAGAAGCTTTTCCGTAACTGATCTTACAGGCTGTACCCCTTCGGCGCTTTACGGCTATGTGGATATGGGGTATCCCGTTATCGTATGGACATCAAACAAAATGCTGCCCACCTTTGAGGGACCGTCATGGATCGATACCGATTCGGGAAAGACTGTTACATGGGTGGGAAACGAGCACTGCGTTCTTCTCACAGGGTATGACATGACCAAAAAGGTCGTGTATGTGAACGATCCTCTTTACGGTATCGTGCCATTTAAAATGGAGGATTTCGAGGCGAGATTTTACGAGTTGGAGCAGCAGGCAATTGTTATAGCCGAGACAACAGAGAAATAATAATAATTATGCATTTTAAACAAAGTTTTCAAAAAATTAACATTTGGATTGAAAATTTGTGATAAAATAATTACAAGGAATTTCTCCGAAAGGGTGGTACATAAATGGACACAAAAATTCTTCTTGAAAGCGGTACCAACGAGCTTCAGCTCCTTGAATATACTGTGGGAAACAACAGCTACGGCATCAACATTGCCAAGGTCAGCGAGATAATGACCGATCAGGAGATCACTCCCGTTCCCAACGGTCCCGATGTAGTTGAAGGCGTGTTTATTCCGAGAGACAAGCTCATTTCCGTTATCGACCTTCACAAGGTCCTGCACGTTCCCCAGACCAATTCACGAAAGACCTTTATCGTGTGCCAGTTCAATCAGATAGTTGTGGCATTTCATGTTACGGCGGTAAAGGGATTTCAGACTATTTCGTGGACGGACATCGTTGAGCCACCCGCAGTTTCGGGCGGTCAGGACGGTATGGGTATTTCCACGGGCGTTGCCAAGATAAACGGAAAAATACTTATGATCCTCGATTTTGAGAAAATAGTATCCGATCTGAACCGCAGCAACGGTATCGACACCACAGGTCTTTCCAGCGTTGAAAAGGCAAGCATTGACGCAGGCAACAAGCGCATTGTGGTCGCTGACGATTCACCCTTCCTTAATAAGATGATAACCGATACCCTTGCGGATACGGGTTTCAAGAACATCGTTTCCTTCCAGAACGGTCAGGACGCATGGGATTATGTTAACACCTTCAAATCCCGCTGTTCCGCTGATGATATCACCGACAACATCGCCTGCGTGATAAGCGATATCGAAATGCCTCAGATGGACGGCCACAGGCTCACCAAGCTTATCAAGGATGACCCTGTTTTAAAGAAGATCCCCGTTATCCTGTTCTCATCTCTTATTGACGAGCAGATGATAAGAAAATGCAAATCCGTCGGTGCGGATGCTCAGTTCTCCAAGCCGCAGATCACAGAGCTTATCAGGACTCTGCTGAAGATCATTTCAAGCTGATTATTTTTAAGGCGCCTCCGTTTTTTCGGGGGCGTTTTTTGTGTTTGGTATTCTGCTTCAATTGACAAATTCCGACAAATCTGATAAAAAATTCATATGCTGCCGCTCCTTCCC
>JAGBFZ010000003.1 GCA_018110855.1 Oscillospiraceae bacterium | reverse complement strand
GGGACTCTGACAGAAAGGTCTATTGCCTTTCCACCTATCTTACACCCTTTGACAGGTCGAGGATAATCGGGGAGATTAGAGCTGCGCTGAAAGATAAAGAAAAGTGTATTGTTGAAAAGATACGGGAAGAGGCGGCAAAAGAGGATATTTCCGAGGACAGTGCAATATGTGCAGTTTCGGGAAGAAAAGGAAAAATCGCTCAGCTGCATAATAGCGTAAAGGGTATTCTGGGGCAGAAGGCAGGCACATTTGTCTGCGTAAACAGCACAGCGGGGGAGTCATACGGAAAAACTCAGGGCTTCACAGGAAATGTTTCCGAGGAAAGCATGACAAAATACACCGAAGCCTTTAATTATCTGACCTCTCACACCGACCCGCTTACGAGGAAATTCACCAACAAGGCTTATATCGATTCCATGACGGTCATATTCTTTGCAGCCGACAGAAATTCCCAAAAAGAGAACGAGCTTCTAAGGCACTTCGTGTTTGACGACAGTAACACCTCAGAAGTCCTCGAACCTCAGATAAAGTCGGTCATGAATAGTATCCGAATGGGCTGTGCCGTAAAATCGCAGGAAATAGAAACGGACGATTCTGCGGATTATTATGTGGCGGGATTTGTTCCCAATTCCTCAAGAGTGTGCATGAAATTCTGCTATCGTGATTCCTTCGGGCATATTTTTGAGAACGTATTAAGACATCAGCGGGATATTTACATGGGAGAGAGTGAAAGACCTGTTACAATACAGCAGCTTACAGCAGAGCTGACGTCTCCCGTGTCCAAGGAGCAGGCATCTCCGCCAATAATCGCAGCTCTTGCGGACAGTATTTTCCTTGGGCGGAAATATCCCGACAGCCTCCTTGCAGCTGTGGTAAACAGGGTCAAAACCGACAGCGATTCCGAGGATAACCCACGAAGAAAAATAAACTCAAGGCGCGCAGGTATTATCAAGGCGTGTCTAAACAGAAATTATAAGGAGGAAATTACAGTGGCACTTGACGAAACCAGAAAGGACAATGCGTATCTCTGCGGACGGCTTTTTGCCGTTCTTGAAAAACTGCAGAAGGCGGCTCAGGGGGATCTGAACACAAGCATCAAGGATTCCTATTTTGCTTCCGCCTGCTCAAAACCTTCGGTGGTATTTCCGAAGCTCATCATGCTTGCGCAGAATCATCTGAAAAAGCTGGACAGCGAATACTATAACCGACAGATGGCAGGTATCATTGATCTTCTTGAGGGCAGCTTCCCTGCGGCTCTGTCTGTTGAGGAGCAGGGTAAGTTTATAATAGGCTATTATCATCAGTATCAATCCTTCTTCAAAAAGAAGGACGATGCAGAAACTGAAAACAAGTAATTATTTGAAAGGAAGTATGAACTATGTCAGCAATTGAAAACAGATATGAATTTGTAATGCTCTTTGATGTTGAAAATGGAAATCCCAACGGAGATCCCGATGCAGGCAATCTTCCCCGTGTGGATTCGGAGACTGCTCACGGTATCGTTACGGACGTTTGTCTCAAGAGGAAAATACGCAATTTTGTGGAAATTTATAAGGAGGGCGAGCCGTATTACAATATTCTCATAAAGCCCGACCGCTCGCTTAATTCTAAAGTCACCGCTGCATATGATGCCTGCGGACTTGAAAAGAATCAGAAGGGCAAGAAGCCTGAGGATGTTGAAGCTGCAAGAAAATATATGTGTGAGAATTATTTCGATGTCCGCACCTTCGGAGCAGTTATGAGTACGGGAAACGATCCCTGCGGAATTGTGAGAGGTCCTGTTCAGATAAATTTTGCAAGAAGCATAGATCCCGTTTTTGAGCAGGATATTACTATTACAAGACAGGCAATAACTACCGACGCTGATTTCAAAAGTAAGCGCACCGAGATGGGCAAAAAGCACTATGTTCCCTACGGACTTTATCGTGCGGAGGGTTATGTTTCCGCAATGCTGGCTCAGAAATGCACAGGCTTTTCCGAGGAAGATCTTGAGCTTTTATGGACTGCCATAATCAATATGTTTGAGCATGACAGAAGCGCTGCAAGAGGAAAAATGTGCATGAGAAAGCTGTATATTTTCAAGCATGATAATGTTCTGGGCAATTGTCCCGCTCATATCCTTGCAGATAAGATAAGCTGCAAGTTTACTCCCACAGAGGATAAGCGTGTCCCCAGATGCTTTTCCGATTATGAGATTTCTGTTGACAGAAACATGCCCGAGGGTGTTGAGTTAATTGAAAAGCTGTGAGACAAGACAGATAAATATCAGGGCAATACAGCATTTTCTGTATTGCCCCAGACGATTCGGTCTGCTGGAGATAAACGGTGACTGGGCGGAAAATGTGGCTGTGGTAAAGGGAAATCTGATTCACGAACGGGTTCACAGCGGAGAAAAGGGTTCATGCAGGAACGGCTATTCGGTGACGGCGGTCTCTTTATTTAACGATGAGCTGGATATTTACGGTGTATCCGACTGCATTGAGTTTTCCCCCGATAAAAACGGCGGGTATACGGGAGAGGACGGAGAAAAATATTCTGTTACCTTTGTGGAATACAAGCCCACTCGTCCTAAGGACGGGGAGATATCACTTCCCGACGCTGTTCAGGTTTTTGCTCAGAAGCTGTGCGGAGATAAAATGTTCGGCTGCAGCTGCAAGGGCGCCATTTATTACGCAGACGTGAGAAAGCGGATTATGATGCCCTTTGACAGCGAATATGACAGATATTATGAGCTTGTTACGGGACTTATTTCTCAGATGAGGGTTATCCTTGACAGGGGAGAAATACCTCCCAGAAAGAAAGGGCAGAAATGCAGCGGCTGTTCATTGGAAAATGTATGCATCCCGAAATGTGATAATTTCAGCGTGCGGGAAAATATCCGCAGTATGCTGGCGGAATAAGGGGGAAATAAAAATTAAAAAGCTGCTTAATACTCTGTATATCACCGAGGAGGACGCTTATCTGTCTCTTGACGGTGAAAATATCGTGATAAAATTGCCTGATGAACAGGTTTTCCAAATGCCCTTTTCAAATATTGAATCGGTTTTCTGCTTTTCATATATGGGCTGTTCGCCTGCTCTTATGGGAAAGCTGTGCGAATATGGGATCGCTCTGAATTTTTTATCTCCTCAGGGCAGGCTTTTAGGGCGTCTTCAGGGGACCGCAAGGGGAAATGTTCTGCTGAGAACGGCTCAGATAAAGCTGTTTGTATCCGATGATGATACTATAAATGAAAAGGTTCTCGGTCTTATCAGAAATACTGTGTCTGCAAAGATCGCAAATTCCTGCTCAGTTCTGAAGCGATCCCTCAGAGATTATCCCGAAATTGATTCGGACGGGGCAATAAGCAGTTGTATAGAACGGCTTAAGGGTTCTGCCGAGTCGGTTTTCGGTATGAATGACAAGCTCGAGATACTTGGAACAGAGGGCAGTGCTGCGAAGGCATATTTTGAGGTGTTCGACAGAATGCTTATAAGGCAACGAGAGGATTTCAGAATGTCATACCGTACAAAACGTCCTCCTCTTGACAGAATAAATGCGCTGCTATCATACCTTTATACGATATGCACCTGTGATTATGCCGCAGCTCTGGAAAGTGTGGGGCTTGACAGCTTTGTGGGATATTACCATGAGCTCAGACCGGGAAGAAGCTCTCTTGCCTGCGATCTGGTTGAGGAAACAAGATGTATTATCGAAAGAATGGTTATCACGGTTATAAATCTCAGGCAGATAAAGGCGGAAGATTTTGAAGAGCAGCCCGGCGGTGCTGTTATGCTCACTAAGGACGGAAAGAAAAAGGTTCTGTCCCTGTGGCAGGAGAAAAAACGCTCGGTAATCGCTCATCCATTTCTTAAGCAGAAGATACCGTTGGGACTGCTTCCCTTTGTTCAGAGCAGCCTTCTGGCAAAATATGTCCGCGGGGAATTAGACGAATATCCATCGTTTTTGCTGAAGTGAGGAGAATCATTATGATGACTCTTGTATGCTATGACGTTTCCACAGAAAATAAGGCCGGTAAGACAAGACTCAGAAAAATTGCAAAGGAATGTATGAATTATGGACAGCGTGTGCAGAACTCAGTGTTCGAGGTAGATGTGGATTATGGTACGTTTCTGAAGCTGAAGGATCGCCTGCTGAAAATTATTGATGATTCAGAGGACAGTCTTAGAATTTATTACCTTGGAAATAAATGGCAAAAAAAGGTTGAGCATTTCGGGGTCAAGGAAACCTATGATCCCGAGGGTGTAATTATTCTGTAAATCTGCGAAGTTCGATTGATGCGAAATAACCGCAGCGATCGGATATGTTTTGATGTATATTTTGACTTTTATTCGCTGAAATATACAGAAAAATGTTTTTGTTCACCTTATGTTGTGTGCTGGCTCTATTTTTTCCTAAATATAGGGTCGCACCCCCCGTGGGGTGTGTGAGTTGAAATCCGAAAAAGTCAATT
>JAGBFZ010000165.1 GCA_018110855.1 Oscillospiraceae bacterium | reverse complement strand
TTAGAAAGGCTGATAAAATGATCTGTAAAAAATGCGGCAGCGAATGCCCTGACGGAAATATATTCTGCGAAGCCTGCGGAGCAGAGCTTGAAGCCCCCGTTCTTCCCGATAATGTGGACGACAAGGGACGTATGAAAAAGCAGGCAAAACCCAAAAAGGATAAGCCCTCAAAGCCAAAGAAGGAGAAAAAACAGCGCACTCCCGAGGAGAAAGAGGCTTTTAAAAAGAAGATAAAAGCGGCAGGAATATGCCTTGTTCTCATTGCTGTGGTTGTCATCATAGTGATACTGGTGCAGCTTTTCGGTTCAAACGACGGCTACAACGCCGCTCAGAGCATTCCTGTGGGAAGAAACGTGGCGTATGCCGAGTCGGAGACGGGGCTTACCTTCTCCGAAAAGAGCGCAAACGGTATGATAAACAATATGACAAGCTTTGACTACATATGCATTTCCGAAAAGACTACCAAGGTAAGCGGCTCGGAGCAGCCTCAGTGGGTAATTCTTCTTACCGTAGGCGAGGACGATATCATTACTGCTGTCGAGTATTATGACTTTACTCAGCTCAAGCTCAACTGGAAGGGCAGAAAGATGGCTGAAATGCTTGACCAGAACTCTCTCGAGTACGGTATGAGCATAAAGAACGTTAACAAGAAGCTGGGTCTCAAGCCCTATTACATCAAGCGCACTGTTTCCAACGACTCCACCTATTGCTACAGATATTATTTCACCGACCCCGAGCAGGGCTATGACCGCTCCTACAACTATTTCGTTGAATTTTCCGATGTGGAGATGGCGGTAAAGAACGTAAGCTACCGTGAAATAAACTATGCGGCAACTATTCTTGCTGCCGGTGAGACTTCCTCTCCTGCATATGACATTGACCCCGAGGTTTCCGCCGAAGAAACTGCCGATGAAGAAGGCTCTTCGGAAAATAATGAGGAAGGCTCTGAGGAATCATAAGAATAAATTTATCGTTCGGGTCAGATGCCCGAACGATTTTTTTATCTGAGCGTAAGCTCTGAAAGGGGATTTCCGTCCATATCCTTAACTGTGAATTTATTGTCCTCGTAAATGACGTAGCTTCGTGGATTTCCGCCCTTGGGCAGGGATACGGAGCCTGTGTTCACGATAAATATGCCGTCCTTTTCCTCTGCACGGTACAGGTGTGTATGTCCGCTTATCACAACGTCTCCGATGTTCAGCAGCGGCATATTATCGGGGTCAAAAAGATGTCCGTGAGTGCAGAAAACCATTCTTTCCCCGAGCCACATTGTCATATAGTCAGCCATTACGGGGAATTCCAGCACCATCTGGTCAACCTCGGCTTCGCAGTTTCCTCTTACGCAGAGAAGCTCTTCTTTGCGCTCATTCAGCATTTTTATGACCGTTTTGGGAGCATAGCCATCGGGAAGGTCGTTTCTCGGACCGTGATAAAGGATATCTCCAAGCAAAATGAGCTTTTCGGGCTTTTCTGCTTCGTATCGTTCGAGCAGCTTTTCAAGACACACAGCCGAGCCGTGAATATCAGATGCAAACATCAGCTTCATAAAAATTTTTCCTTTCCTATATCGGTTTAAACCTCCGTTTTCGGAGCATTTATCCGCCGAAAACATCTCTCAGCGGTATATCCCGCAAATGTGCAGTCCTCAGAGGCTTTAACACTCGCCGACCTATCCGCATAGATTATTATTACGGCATTTAGTTTCTGGCTGGCGAGATGGGCGGCGGAAGATGCGGATCCGATGCCCTTGGGAGACCCGTCTTATCGGTACCGAGTGCCGTTTTATATAAGTCGTACCCGTCCGTGCCTGCGGACGGG
>JAGBFZ010000164.1 GCA_018110855.1 Oscillospiraceae bacterium | reverse complement strand
GTTATTTCACAAATTGAAAATGACGGCAGCCATATGCCCCTGTCCTCCGCCCTTGACGAGCTTTTCAAAAACGGAATGGCATATATGCTTATATCCGAAAGCGGCGAAAGAGCCTATCTCGAAACGGAAAACGAATTTACACGCCACAGAGCCTATTTTCTGAAAAAGGAATGATAAAAAAATGTTCAATATAAACCTGATAACCGTAGGAAAGCTCAAGGAAAGCTACCTGAGAGAAGCCTGCGCCGAATATACAAAACGTCTCGGAGCATACTGTAAAATAAAAATAACCGAGCTGCCCGAATACCGCCTCCCCGATTCTCCCTCGGAAAAGGTGATAAAAGCCGCCCTTGACAGCGAAGCGGAAGCCATTCTCGCAGCCGCAGGAAGCGATACCATCATCGCCATGTGCATAGAAGGCAAATTGATGAGCAGCGAGGAGCTTGCAAATAAGCTCCAAAAGCTCGGAGTAGAGGGCAAAAGCTCCCTCAGTATCGTAATAGGCAGCTCCTTCGGACTGTCGGACAGGGTAAAAAACGCCGCCGCATTAAGGCTCTCCATGTCCCCCATGACCTTCCCCCATCAGCTTGCAAGAGTAATGCTTTTAGAGCAGACCTACCGTGCAATGTCTATCCTCGGCAACGGTAAATATCATAAATGACCTGCAAATTTCCCGATATTCCCCATGTTGTCCGCAATAAACCTCTGCGCCTGTGTGCTGTAAAGTACACGGGTGTATTTTTTCCCCGAGGAAGCAGTGACCTCTTCCTCAAAAATCCCTATCTCGGCAGAACGTGCCGTAATGCCCTTGCGTGTGCCGCCCTCATTATCAGGGCAAAGCTCTAAATACCCCTCGGAAATGAGCCATTCAAACACTGCCGTCCTGAGATTTGCCGCAGAAACATTTGCCCCCGCCGCCGCAATAATGCCGCTTATAAGAGCGGTGATGTGAACATTTTCCTCCGACGGCGAAAAATCTGCAATGCCCTTTTCAAGCTCTGCAAAAGCCTTTTTTCTATCCGCAGAGGTTTTCATACGGTTAACGGGAGCCTTTGAAACAGTCGGCTCTTCCGAGGGATTTCCATCGCAGTAATACTTTATCGCCTGGATAAAATCCGCACCATACCGCTCGAGCTTAACATCACCCACACCCGATACATTAAGAAACTCCTCGGGAGTAACGGGTCTTTTCTCGCACATATCCGCAAGAGATGCATCTGTAAATATAACATATGCGGGAACGCTCTGAACAGCTGCCTTTTTCTGACGAAGCTTCTTGAGTATATCCATCAGCTTGGGGTCTCTTGCATAAACGAGAGTTTCCTTTTTCTTTTTCACCTCGTCCTCGGGTATGCGAGCCTTTACAGAAACATTTCCCCGCAGCACCTCTAAAGAGGAATTGTCCAGCTTTAAAACAGGATAATCCCCCTCGGTGCGGATAATATAGCCCATAGTTTCAAGCCGCTCCTCAATGCGCCTTATCCTCTTTTCCGAAGCATCCTGCATAATGCCGTAGGTGGATATTTTGTCAAGACCCCGACGGGAAAGCTGTTCCGACCCGCTGCCCCGCAGAATATCGCATATGGTCTTTACGCCAAATCGCTGCCCCGCACGAAAAATGCAGGAAAGTATCTTCTGCGACTCAACAGTAATGTCCGTTTCCTCCGAATCCGAGCAGCAAACGGAGCAGCAGCCGCATTCCATAGGAGCCTTTTCCCCGAAATACCGAAGTATATAGCCCCTGAGACAGTCTCCGCAGGTGCAGTAAAAAGTCATGTCCCGAAGCCGTTTCAGATCACGCCGCCTTGTCTCCTCGGCAATCTCGGGAGGCAGCTCCGATTCCTCATAGCTTTTGTTAATGAGATACTCCCCCGTTACAACGTCTCTGCCGCTGTAAAGGAGAATGCAGTCCGAGGGAGAGCCGTCACGCCCCGCACGTCCCGCCTCCTGATAATAACTCTCCACGTCCTTGGGCATATTATAATGTATAACAAAGGTGACGTTTGACTTGTCAATACCCATTCCGAAAGCGTTTGTGGCAACCATGATGCGCTTTCGGTCAAATATGAAATCCTCCTGATTGACCCGTCTCTCCTCCTCGGAAAGCCCCGCATGATATCTTGTTGCGGAAAAGCCGCCCTGAGTAAGCTTATCGCATACCTCTTCAACAGCCTTCCTTGTGGAGCAATATACAATACCGCTGCGCCCATCCTTGTCATAAGCAGTGATAAGCCGTTTTAAGTCGGCAGACTTGTCCGAAGGTCGGCGCACCTCGAAATAGAGATTCTTTCTGTCAAAGCCCGTAACCAGAGAAAAGGGGTCATGCAGCTCAAGAAGACGGATAATATCCTCCCGCACACGCTGAGTAGCAGTGGCGGTAAATGCAGTCATAACGGGTCTTTCGGGCAGCTCTGCCGCAAATTTCGGAATATTAAGATAGCTGGGTCTGAAATCCTGTCCCCACTGAGAAATGCAGTGCGCCTCGTCCACGGTTATCATGGATATCTTTATCTTTCGTGCAAGGTTCAGAAAGATCTCCGAATCAAGCCGCTCGGGAGCAACATAAATTATCTTGTACACCCCCGCCTCCGCATTGCGTATAACGGCATAAAGCTGATTCATGGTAAGAGAGCTGTTTATGTAAGCGGCTCTGATACCCGACTGAACAAGTGCCCCCACCTGATCCTGCATAAGGGAGATAAGCGGGGAAATAACAATAGCAATACCCTCCATCATAAGCGCAGGCACCTGATAGCAAACGGATTTTCCCGCTCCCGTGGGCATAACTCCAAGAGTGTCTCTGCCCGAAAGGATACTGTTAACAAGCTCCTCCTGCCCCTCACGGAAGCTCTCATAACCGAAATACTGCTTTAAAATCTCGTTGTGCCGCATAATATCCACCTTAAACATAGTAATTTCAAGGATAATTATACCACGCCCCGAAGAATTTTGCAACGGATAAATTACGGAAAACGCAGTTGATTTTTCTGTCTGAATATGATATAGATAATGGGCTGATATCGTACCTGTCGGCGCGGTGACAAAACTAACAAACCCGCACGAATCAACAGCGCGATCTCGCCGCGGGTCGTCACCCGCTATTAATTTTTACAAAAAAGTAGTGACAAAATCAAAATAATGGTATATAATAGTAAGTGTTGTTGCAAATAAACAGAAAGGCAGGAATGATCATGTCAAAGAAACCCTACTACATTACTACCCCCATTTACTATCCCTCGGGCAATCCCCATATCGGCCACTGCTATACAACAGTAGCCTGCGACTCCATTGCCCGCTACAGACGAATGCAGGGCTATGACGTGATGTTTCTCACAGGAACGGACGAGCATGGTCAGAAGATAGAGCAGAAGGCAGCGGAAAAGGGCGTAACTCCAAAGGAGTACGTTGACGAGATAGTTGCCATATTCAAAAATCTCTGGTCATACATGAATATAAGCTACGACCGCTATATCCGTACCACCGACGATTATCACATCAAGACCGTGCAGACTATATTCAAGGCACTGTACGATAAGGGCTATATCTATAAAGGCGAATACAAGGGCAAATACTGCACTCCCTGCGAGAGCTTCTGGACAGAATCCCAGCTTGACGAGAACGGAAAATGCCCCGAATGCCACAGAGACGTGGTTGAGGCAAAGGAGGAAGCCTATTTCTTCAAAATGTCCCCCTTTGCGGACAGAATAGAAAAGCTCCTTACCGAGACTGACTATCTCCAGCCCAAAACAAGAGCCGTAGAGCTTGTGAATAACTTCATCAAGCCCGGACTTGAGGACCTCTGCGTTTCAAGAACCAGCTTCAAATGGGGCATCCCCGTGACATTTGACGAGGGACACGTTGTATATGTGTGGATAGACGCCCTCTCCAACTATATCTCCGCTCTGGGCTATGAGAATGACGCATATAATGAGTTCGATAAGTTCTGGCCCGCAGATGTTCATATGGTCGCAAAGGATATCATGCGCTTCCATGCCATCATCTGGCCCGCAATGCTCATGGCACTGGAGCTTCCTCTGCCAAAGCACCTTGCAGTTCACGGCTGGATAACCTTCAACGGTCAGAAGATGAGCAAATCTCTGGGAAACGTGGTAGACCCCCTTGTTCTTGGCGAGCGCTATGGGGCAGATTCCATCAGATACCACATTCTCCGTGAAATGGCTCTGGGCGCAGACAGCTCATTCTCCAACGAGATAATGATAAACCGCATAAATTCCGACCTTGCAAACGATCTTGGAAATCTCGTTTCCCGAACAGTAGCAATGGTACTGAAATACTTTGACGGCACACTCCCCGAGGAAAAGCAGTCCGACCCCATGGACGAAGAGCTTATCACCATGGCAAAATCTCTCAGAAGCATTGTTGACGAGTGCATCGACAACACCACTCTTAACATTGCCCTTGCTGAGATATTCAAGGTAATTTCAAGAGCGAACAAGTACATTGACGAGACCGCTCCATGGGCGCTTGCCAAGGACGAGGCAAATAAGCCGAGACTGGCGGCAGTGCTTTATAATCTCCTTGAATCCATCAGAATTTCCACATCTCTCCTCAGCGCATTCATGCCCACCACCATGCCCAAGGTATGGGAGCAGATAGGTGCAACAGCCGAGGACGTAAGCTATGAGAATGCAGATAAATTCGGCGTTCTTCCTCAGAATATCACCGTTCACAAGGGAGATATCATCTTCCCCCGAATCGACGTTAACAAGGAGATCGAGGAGCTTAACGAGCTTATCAGAGCGCAGGCTGAAAAGGCGCAGGCAGAAGCCGACAAGGACGGCGCAAATCTGGAGCCTCTTGCAGATATCATCGGCATAGACGATTTCTTCAAGGCAGACCTGCGAATCGCAGAGGTAAAGAGCTGCGAGAAGATACCCAAGGCAAAGAAGCTCTTAAAGCTAATCGTAAATGACGGCTTCGGCGAGAGACAGGTAGTTTCGGGAATCGCAAAATGGTATGCACCCGAGGATCTTATCGGCAAGAAGATAATTCTTGTTGCAAATCTCTCCCCCGCAAAGCTCTGCGGAGTTGAATCCAACGGAATGATAGTAGCGGCAAGCGTTGGCGAGGACGCAAGGGTCATCTTTGTGGACAAGGATATCCCCAACGGCTCAAGGCTTTCATAAAAAACTGCACAAATAAGGTCACTCTAAAA
Source organism: Oscillospiraceae bacterium (assembly GCA_018110855.1). GTDB lineage: Bacteria > Bacillota > Clostridia > Oscillospirales > Ruminococcaceae > Huintestinicola. The sequence goes on along the minus strand of JAGBFZ010000164.1, from coordinate 41 downwards.
GTTTCATCCACCTTTTCAAAGGTGGCAGGGGACAAGGGGAC
>JAGBFZ010000163.1 GCA_018110855.1 Oscillospiraceae bacterium | reverse complement strand
GCTTATTCATAAGCACGCAGCTATACCGAGGCTTTTCGGAGACCTGCGCTTTATCGTCATTGATGAGGTTCACTCACTCATGAGGGGCGACAGGGGAGGGCAGACTCTCTGCCTTATCGAAAGGCTTTCCAAAATGGCAGGAGTAAATCCTCGGAGAATAGGCTTGTCAGCTACCATCGGAGACCTTGAGAGCACAGGCGAATTTCTTGCTGCCGGAACAGGCAGGGGGACTGTAATTCCTCGTATCGAAGCCAAAGGAATAAAATGGCGGCTTTCCATGGAGCATTTCTTTGTCAGCGATGTTCAGGCGGCTGAGGAAAAAAATACCGAAGATGCCCTTCCCGAGCTTGAAGCACCCACAGATTCGGCTCCTCAGTATGCCGACCCGGGGATAGGCTATATTTTCGAGCATACCCGAGGAAAAAAATGCCTTGTATTCGTTAATTCAAGAGAGGAATGCGAAGCAGTTACCACCACATTGCGGCAGTACTGCGAGTCAAAGCATGAGCCTGACAGATTTCTTATACATCATGGTAATCTGTCCGCTTCCTATCGCGAGACCGCCGAGGCTGTAATGAAGGACGAGGATCAGTATCAGACAACCGTTACCACAGCCACTCTTGAGCTGGGTATCGACATTGGACGGCTTGAGAGAGCCTTTCAGATAGACGCACCATTTACTGTTTCCTCTTTTTTACAGCGAATGGGACGGACAGGCAGACGTGATCTTCCGCCTGAAATGTGGTTTGTTATCCGTGAGGAACAGCCCGAATCAAGAGCTATGCTCCCCGAAACGATACCGTGGAAGCTCATTCAGGGAATAGCCCTTATTCAGCTTTATCTTGAGGAGAGATGGGTCGAGCCGCCCAAGCTCGACAGACTGCCCTACAGTCTTTTGTATCATCAGACCATGAGCACGCTTGCCTCCTGCGGTGAATTGACTCCCGCACAGCTTGCTTCAAAGGTGCTAACTCTTAAATATTTTCACCGCATCTCTCAGGACGATTTCAGAATGATGCTCCGCCATCTTATTGAAAAAGAGCATATAGGGAAAACCGAAAACGGCGGACTTATTGTGGGGCTTGCAGGGGAGCGGATTACAAATTCCTTTAAATTCTATGCCGTTTTCAAGGAAAATGAGGAATACACCGTCCGATGCGGCTCACAGGAGCTTGGTACAATTGTAATGCCCCCTCCAGCGGGAGAAAAGATCGCTCTTGCAGGTCATGTATGGGTGGTTGACGAGGTTGACCACAAAAGACGTCTTGTTTACTGCACACAGGTCAAGGGAAGAGTTCCTGCCTATTTCGGTGACTGTCCCGGGGATATAAATACAAAGGTGCTTCTTCGCATGAAAGAAGTACTTCGCGAGGAAAAAACATACCCGTATCTGATGAAAAACGCTCTTGCAAGGCTTGAGCAGGCACGTCATACCGCAGTTAATTCGGGAGTGACAAACGAGCCGCTTATCTGTCTCGGCGGAGATATGTGGTGTCTGTTTCCATGGCTGGGCAGCTACGGTTTCCTTGCAATGGAAAGATTCATAAAGATAAAATGCGCTCCCATTCTGGGAATAAAGGGTCTTTCTCCTTCCCGTCCCTATTTCATTCAGTTTACCATGAAAGCAGGCAGGGAGGAATTTTTCAGAGTTCTTTCGGAGATGGAAAAGCAGCCTCTTGACCCCATGGAGCTTGTTTATCCAAAGGAGATTCCCTTGTTTGAAAAATATGATGAATATCTTCCTGCTGAGCTTGTTAAAAAGGGCTTTGCATATGGTATTCTTGGAATTGACGAGATGAAAAACAGAATAAGAAGCTGGGAAAAATAAAAAGGGAAGCTGCGGGCTTCCCTTTTTTCGGTTATTTCAAATCAGCTTTCGGAATTGTTTTTAAGATAATTATATGCGCAGTGGAATGCGTATTCTCTTGTAACATAGGCATTGGGATAGAATTTTCCGTCCTTGCCGCAGTTTATGGCACCCATACCGTAGGCAAGAGCGGCATAGCCCAGATTTATATCATTTTCCTTAACATCTGTAAAGGGCGATTTGAAAATGCCGGTGTATCTTGCACAGTTGTCCACTCCTGCAGCTCTTGTAAATTCCTTTGCCAGCTCCATTCGGGTGAAATAACTGCTCTCTGACGGAGCTGCTGAGCCGCTATCCAAATCTCTCTCATCAAGGGGCATAGGTTCATAACCATAGCCTGTTATCATATCAAGCAGTGATGTCAGCTCGCTGTAAGTCATTTTTTCACCCGGTGAGAATTTGTCGCCATTGTAGATCTTTACACCATGAAGATAGAGAGTCTCTATCTCCTTTTTATAGGGAGATTTTGAAATATCAGTGTATGGGCAGCCTTTTGTTTCAACAGCCTTTGAAACAGGTTCACCGTTATAGTCGCAGAGCTTTCCGTTAACCGCATTTATGCTCCAGTTATCCATTGAATAATGAAGATATGTATGGGGAACAGAGGCAAGGTCGGTAAACCCATCATATTTAAGGGTCATGTCCTGCTGTTCGCAGACAAGTTTTAAAGCTGTTTCCTTGTTAACGATAAGTCCCTCTCCGAAATCCACGTCCTTGTCATGACTGCAGTTGATGGATGTTATTTTTCCGGCTGAATTAACACCGATGACAATGTTGTTGTTTGTTACCTGAATGTTGTTAACATATCTGTTATATCTCATTTCACGGCTTGTGATCTTGTATTTGCCATCGGTGGAAATTGGAGCTGTATTTTCGGTGTCTGCTCTGTACTCGTTTGCAATATCTCCGAAATAGTATTTCAATGCCTTGTTGGCAAGTGTGTTAGCTTTTTTTACGTTAATATTAGGAGTTTTTTCAGGCTCGTTTTCATAGGAATAAAAGCTCATTACCTTTCCCGATTTTGCGTCGGCAGTGACGTTGACATTTCTGTATTCTGTCTTGTTATTGATACGCATATTGCACTGTATGGAATAGCCGCATTCCGCATTTTCGTTTCTTTCGATCCTGAAATTATCAGCAATATATTTATCGGTAATTCCCATATATGGGTCTTTCAGCAGCAGCTCTTTGAACTGAGCGGTGGTGAGCATGGTACTCAGATCAGCAGCTGCTGCAAGCTCCTCCTCGGATAGCTGAACTCCTGTTGCGGGAATATCAATTCCGGCTCCTGCGTCAACATCATCGCATTCTTCCTCAACCTCGACAGCTTCTTCATACATACTTGTTGTGGGATTGGCATATCTGTCCGTATCCATATATTTATCATAATCGTCATTCATTGAGGAATGCTCGCCTGTGAAGGCATTGTAATCGTAGCCGTTTAATGGGATATAAACGATATTTGTCTTTTTCTTTCCCGTTTCCTTGTCAACATATATACGATACCATGGCTTTATCGAAACTTCCTTGCAGTAGATCTCCTTGATCGCTTCCTGGGAAAGCACATCTGTCGGGTCTTCAAATTCTGCATTCTGCCACCATCCACCGTAAAATGATACTACATTTCCTGTTTGCTTGTTCAAAGTAACATTTAAATTATTTCCGCTTACGGGAATATTCTCATACTGCCTTTGAAACCTAACGTTAACAGCCCCCGAAGAAATGTTCAGCCTGACGTTTGAGTTTTTCAGAAAGCCTTTCATAGAAGGATTCACTCTGCAAATCCAGCTCATAGCCTTATTAACATAATAGTCGCTGTCATGAGCGGCAAGAGACGGCTTGACATTATAATAAAGCTCTCTTTCGGGAGAGTTATAGCTTGTTATCAGATCTCCCTTGACATTAACGGAATAGGATTCGTTACCCGATGTATCCTTCCATGTAAATGTGAAGCTGCTCATGCCGTTTACTTCTCCCGAAGAATAGGAAAAATTGCTGAATTCCTCGGGAATGTCGATCCTTGATTTTACAAGAGTCAGAGCAGCCTTCATTTTATTCTCCTCCGAAGCTGTGGTTTCTTTTGAATCCGATACGGAAACAGCGACCGTATCTGCTGCGATGGTCTCCTCAGCAAATACAGCGCAGGAGAGTACCTGAGCTGCTGTGATAATGACCGCCATAACTGCGGCAAGCTTTCTTTTCATTTTCATCTGTCCTTTCGTAATAATAATGCGTTTTTCACGCTTTAATAAGTAAACAATCTATAATTGGATAATATTTCATATGCAGGCAATGTTTGTATATTTATACAAAAACATATAAATGATTTAATACAATATCAACAACAAAAAAGCTGCCGTATAAATGCGGCAGCCTGATGCTCATCTCTGTAAAATATGCCTGATATAAGCAAAGGTGTACTCCTCTCCGTTCTCGGCAAGCATGGTAAGGAGCATTTCAAGAAGCTTGGCGGTATCGGGGTGGATAAGTCTTACAGCAGTGCCCCTTCTGAAATACTCCAGCGGAGAAGCGTCTGTATATTTCTCCCCCATATACACCTTGCTTGCGGCAACACGGTCGCAGAACATCTCTGCAACATAGATCAGGGGCATTTTGACCCCTTCCATGCGCTTTGTTTTGGGATTGTAATCCGTCCAGTATTCAAAATGGTGCTTGTTTCTGCCTTTATGGTGCATCCATGCAGTGCTGTATCCCTTTTTCTCCCGCTCCGCTTCATTTGGGCTGCGGTCACCCTGATACATCATGCAGCTTATCCAGAATTCTGTAGGGCTGAATTTGGAAAGATCGTGAGTAAGCCCCTGCCAGTAAAGCCCCGCTTTAAAGCAGTTTTCCATAACGAGCCTGCGGTGACGGGCAACGGTTTTAAGGTGCTTCATTACATTTTTGGGCAGATTTTTATCAGTCATATTGACCTATCCTTTTTTATAATTTATAAGGTGAGCTGGTCGGGATCTGCAATATCCTTTGCAAGACAGCCCGTTGCGGGAATGGACTTCATAACGTATTTCGACATTTCCGACAGCTTTTCTTCGGGAACGATGTACGCATTGTCCACCAAAGCGCCCGCTTTAAGAGTCATGCACTGAACACCGATGGTATCGCGGGTGGTCTTGGGCAGAATGAGCGCAGTGTTGAAAATAACAGCCCGTCCCTTTGTGGAGGTAAGCAGGATATCCGCATTATCCGCAATGAAGAATATCCGCACAAGTCTTGATTTGTCGGAAAATGCCTTGGTGAGCTTCTTTCGGTTGGTCTTTGTTTCAAAAACGTTCAGCGGCACCTTGGCTGCCTTGCCGTTTTCAAACACAAGGAACATAAAGCCCGAATAATCCGTGGTGGGTATCATGGATATCACATTTTCATCAGGCTCAAAATCAAGCTTGACGGGAATATAATCACCCAGAGCCGAAGCCTTTGTGTCCGCAAATTCCGAAGCCTTGCTCTTGTAGACCTGACATTTATCGGTGAAGAAAAGCAGCTCGGTGCGGTTAGTTGCCTCGAAGGAAGCGTCAAGCACATCGCCGTCCTTGAATTTATGCTCGTTTGACATTCGTAGGGACTGGGGTGTTATCTTTTTGAAATATCCCTCTTTGGTGATAAACAGATTAACGGGATAATCGGGGATCTCCTCAGCAGGGATATCCTCCTCGCTTTCATCGGGATAGCAGAACTGAGTACGTCTTGGCTGACCGTATTTCTTAATAACATCCTTTAGCTCGGAAATGATGATATCATATATCTTCTTGTCGCTGCCAAGAATCTCTTCCATCTCGGCAATGTCCTTCTGAAGCTGATCGGTCTCATTCAGACGGCTTAGAATGTATTCCTTATTAAGATGACGGAGCTTGATCTCCGCAACATATTCAGCCTGAGTTTCGTCTATTCCGAAGCCTATCATCAGGTTAGGAACAACCTCATTATCGTCCTCGGTCTCACGGACGATCTTTATCGCCTTGTCTATATCGAGAAGTATCTTTTTAAGACCAAGGAGCAGATGGAGCTTTTCCTTTTTCTTTGTAAGATCGAAATATACACGCCTTTTTACGCAGTCCTTGCGGAAAGCGGTCCATTCGGTGAGTATCTCGTAAACGCCCATTACCTTGGGATATCCGCCAACAAGAATATTAAAGTTGCAGGAATAGGTGTCCTGAAGGGGAGTCAGCTTATAAAGCCGCTTCATAAGAAGGTCGGGGTCGGTGCCCTTTTTGATATCAATGGCAATTTTAAGACCGTTTAAGTCCGACTCATCACGGATATAGGATATTTCCCTGATCTTTCCGGTCTTGGCAAGCTCAACGATCTTATCCTTTATCTGTTCAATGGTGGTTGTGGGAGGTATCTCGGTGATCTCAATGCAGTGCGCCTGAGCGTCATAGCTGTATTTTGAGCGCACCTTAACGCTGCCTCTGCCTGTGCGGTATATCTTTTCAAGCTCAGGCTCGTCATATATCATATATCCGCCGCTGGGGAAATCGGGACCTTTCAGAACGGAAAACAGATCAAATTCGGGATTTTTGATAAGTCCGATGGTGGCTTCGCATATTTCGGTTAAGTTGAATGAGCATACTGCGCTCGCCATTGAAACGGCGATACCCACATTTGAATTTACAAGTATAGATGGAAACGTTGAAGGCAGAAGAGTTGGCTCCACCGTTTCTTTGTCATAGTTTGGAACGAAATCCACCGTGTCCTTGTCAATATCCCTGAAAAGCTCGGCGCATATGGGAGCAAGCTTTGCTTCGGTGTATCGGGGAGCCGCATAAGCCATATCTCTTGAATAAGCCTTGCCGAAATTTCCCTTGCTGTCAATGTATGGGTGAAGAAGCGCCTCATTGCCCTTTGCAAGACGCACCATTGTCTCATATATGGCAG
>JAGBFZ010000162.1 GCA_018110855.1 Oscillospiraceae bacterium | reverse complement strand
CTGTTCACCTCCCCGAAAAAAATCTGCGCAAATCCGAAACCTCTGTTCTTATTATATCATCTAATCATTCGGAAAGTCAATGGTAATATCTCACAAATCAGAACGCCTGTTCTTAGAACATTTGTTTAATAAAAAACCAAAGGAACTGTTTTCATAGTCCCCTTGGTTTTTAAAATTATTCTGTGTATCCCGAAAATCTTATCTTATGATCGTAATTTATTCCGTCACATACCACATACATAGAAGCGACCTTACATTCCGAAGAATAAGCAAGCGTCCTCTCCTCGCCTCCCACCTGCACAGTGACCCCGTCAGCCTCCACCTTCACTATCCGTGCAATAACAGAATCATCACTCATGCCCTTGGGATCAAGGGTCCAGTGACCGTCAAAGTCCTCATAAAAACATTCTCCGCCGACCACACGAAAATCCTCACTGAAAGAACCGCTTCCAAGATCCTGCCCGTCAATTCCGCATCCGCCATAGCTTGTATAAACAGTCAGCGTGCAGTAAGGCTTGTTTTTTGAATTGCCGCAGCCCGCAAAAGCCGCAATGATCAGAACGGCTATGGAAATAAATAATAATATATTTTTCAGATGCATGAACAATCCCCTTCCCCCTATCATTCCGCCGAATCAGTCATCATAATAATTGCCTGCCCTGCGCCTCATGGTGTTAACAAGATAAACAAACTCGTCCTTGAATTCATCCGAATGATAATCATATTCGGAAAGCTGAGCAGCAATGTTTGAATAGGTGATGTCACCGATATATTGGCTGTTTCTGAGAAGCATACCGAACTCAGCCACACCTGCTGCAAAGGTGAAATTCTCCGAACCTGTTTTTCTGTAAAGTGACTTCTCCACAGGATAGGAAATAAGTCTGCTCTCGCTGCCCTCAGGCTCCTTGCAGCGGATATTCACAGTAAGCAGCTCATCGCTTTTCTTTCCGTTATCATCTGAGGAATATTTAAGCTCCGAGCCTATTTCCATAGGGCTGTCAACAGGAACAAGCTCGTAAAGAACGGTAACGCTGTGACCTGCGCCTATCTCGCCTGCGTCCTTGGTGTCATCGTTAAAATCCTCAGCAGCCATTGTCCTGTTCTCATAGCCGATAAGACGGTAGCCCTTTATGTTTGCGGGATTAAATTCAAGCTGGAATTTAACGTCCTTTGCGGCAGTGTAAAGAGTGCCGCTCATCTCGTCCACAAGAACCTTTTTCGCTTCACGTTCGCTGTCGATATAGGAATAATTTCCGTTGCCGTGATCGGCAAGAGCTTCCAGCTTGTTGTCCTTTAAATTGCCTGTGCCAAAGCCCAAAACGGAAAGGAACACACCGCTCTCACGCTTCTCCTCAATGAGCCTTGTAAGCTCCGATTCTGAGGATATGCCCACATTAAGATCACCGTCTGTGGCAAGGATAACTCTGTTGTTGCCGCCCTCAATGAAATATTTTTCGGCAATGTCATAGGCAGTGCATATACCGGCCGCTCCCGCAGTGGAGCCGCCCGCTTCAAGGCTGTTTATCGCATCAAGGACCCGTTCCCTGTCATTGCCGTCCGCACCCTCGAGAACCACCTCGTCCGAGCCTGCATAGGTAACGATGGATATCCTGTCCCTTGAACTGAGATTATCGGTAAGCATTGAAAAAGACTTCTGAACAAGAGGGAGCTTATCATCAGAATACATTGAACCGCTTACATCAATAAGAAACACAATATTCATCGGCTCCCTGTCCTCAAGAAGAGTGTCGGTGCTTTTGGTATTTATCCCCAGCATCAGAAGCTGCGTGTCCTTGTTCCACGGACAGTCGGACAGCTCCGCATGAACAGCGAAAGGCTCATTTCCATCGGGATCTGAGTAGTGATAATCGAAATAATTTATCATCTCCTCAATGCGCACCGCTTCGGGAGGAACATCGTAGCCATCGTATATCATTCTGCGGATATTGGTGTATGAAGCAGTATCAACATCTGCGGAAAATGTGGATAAGGGCGCAGCAGATACCGCTGTGTAGCCGTTTTCCTCTATGTAGTTATATTCCTCGGTGTTGTACACCTCCGGAACGGTGACGGGAAAGCCCATATCTTCAGCGGGAGCTGCTTCCTCAACAGCGGGAGCTCCTTCTTCGATACAGTTTTCAATATCCGCACCAATATTAATATCATTGCAATCCTCTGTGGGATTTACATGCTGAATAACTCCCGATTCACCGTTGGTCGGTTGACAGGGTTTTGCATAGCCTGTTTCATTTTCTTCGGGCATAGTCTCATAGGCTGCATCATTTGCGGCAGTTGTATCGGGTTGAAGCCGGATCATTCCCGTTTCTCGGGAAGTCGTATCCATTTCGGCAGAGCCGCCGCAGGCGGTAAGGAGAGCCAGAGCGGAAAGAGCGGATATCATTCGGGTAAGCCTTGTTTTTTTCATTGTCATAAAATCAGATCCTTTCGGAGATCATGCCCTGAGCTGCTCCCATCTGTCAAAAAGTCTTTCAAGAG
>JAGBFZ010000161.1 GCA_018110855.1 Oscillospiraceae bacterium | reverse complement strand
CCTCGAGGAGTGCGTGAAGCCCGTTCTTGACAGGTACAGCGAGCTTACTCATGAATCTGCGGAGATAAATGTGTGATTTGAGATAAATTATGCGGCTGCTTTTTCGGGGGCAGCGCATTCAGCTTGTCGATGAAGTGGTCAAATAAAAAAATATGCACAACTAATGCCACTCTAAAAGTTTCGTCCACCTTTTCAAAGGTGGCGGGGGTCAAGGGGGCATTGGTCTTGCAAACAAGCCCCCACCTTGTCGCCCTCCGCAGAGGGCGAAATCTCCTTTTAATCAAGAAAACGGAGCAGGGGTGAGGAAATGCGACAGCATTTCCGAGGGGCGCGAACAAGACCGCGCCCCTTCTATGGCGGTTGTGCAAAACTTTCCTCAAAAACGTTCCGGTGGAACGTTTTTGACAAAGCAATTTTTGTATGAGGTTGTGCATATTATACAATTGTCATTTCTTTTTCGACAGACTGAGGCATTGCAGCGAAAATGTGCTGCAATGCCTTTTTTATATCGTATATCGTAACATAGTCATGGACCCTCTTCAATAAGCCCCTTGCTCTCAAGATAATCCAGAATATAGTCATGATCAAATTTCGACATACTCCGCACACCATGAGAATTTGCCATTTCGGGGGTGTAATCGGAGAGCTTGTAAAGACGGACATTGCTGAATTTACCGTCATAATGAGTTACAATCGGGATAAACTCAATATCCCCGATAATATTGTCCTTATTTTCCTCCACCGTAACATTGAAATTCAGCACTCCGCCGATAAGATTAGTACCTACCGACTGAGCGGAAATGAGATTGCCTAAGGAATAAGCGCATAAAGCCTGCCTGCCGTCCTCAGTCCCGATCAGCTCCACTTCTCTGAGAACATGAGGGTGATTTCCGATAATAACATCAGCCCCCGCCTCGGCAAATTCCAATGCTGCCTGCCGCTGATAATCCTCCACCGCACTGCTGTTTTCGGTACCCCAGTGGAGGGAAACAACACAGATATCGGAAATTTCCTTTGCCGCAATAATTTCCTCAATAATGGTATCCTTGTCAAATCTGCCTATCTGCAGCTCGGTGTCCGCAGGGAGACTAAGCCCGTTCAGGCTCTCGGTGTAGCAAAGGAACGAGACAGTAACACCGTCGACCTCCATCACTCTGATATCCGCCCTGTCAGCCTCGTTCCGATATGCTCCCACCCGTATCATGCCCCGTTCATCGTAATAATCGAGACAAGCGGTCAGCCCCTTAACGCCCTTGTCAAGAGTGTGATTGTTTGCAATGGTGAAAACGTCAACTCCAAGCTCCGCCATGTAATCGCCCAGAGCCACAGGACTGTTAAAGCATGGATATGTGGACGGCTCAAAAATATCGTTGCAGATAAGGGTCTCCTGATTCAGAACAGTAATGTCCGCCTTATCAAAAAGATCGGCAGCCCCCGCATAAGCATATTCGAAATCATAGCCGTTCCCCCCGGCACGTCTTGCCGCCTGATTGTAAATGGAGGAGTGGATAAGATTATCCCCCAGAGCGGTGAAAGTAACGGTTTTTGAAACAACAGGCGGCTCAGTCGCAGCTGTAGTTGTAACCGTAGTCTCCTCGGTGGTAACGGAGGTGACGATCTCCGTATCGGTGAGCTCCGTTATAACCGCAGGAACAGCCTCCTCTTCTGAAACAGCAGAGCATGAGCATAAAAATACAGCAGATAAGACCGCTGCAAATAGTCGATTTCTCATAATTATACCCCCAAAAACAGCAATGCCTAAGGTCTGTTTAAAACCATTTTAATTATACTCCAAATGAAAAAGATTGTCAAACATTATAAGATAAGCGAAAAGAAACCAAATAAAAAGAAAAAAGTACTTGACAAACGGATAAAGCTGTGATATAATAACAGTGTTATTTAAATTGAGGAGCTGCTGTAATGACAAAAAGAAAAGGAGCCGTATCCGAAGAAACGAAGGAAGCGATATTATCAGCCGCAGCAGAGGAATTTTTCGAGTGCGGCTATGAAAAGGCGTCTCTTCGCCATATCTGCAGCAGAGCGGGTGTGACCACAGGAGCGGTATATTGTTTTTTCGGCAATAAAGAGGATCTTCTGTCGAATGTAATGATACCGATCTTTAATGTAGTCCATTCCATTTCCATAGACTTTCACAGGGTGCTGAATGATGATTTTACAGCGTTCAAGGATTTCCGCAGTTTTTTTTCCGCCAACCGCAAGCTGTATCACATTCTGTATTACAATATGAACACCCCCGTTATATCGGACTATATCAGCGAAATAACCGATGAATTCAGCCGTCAGATAATCGAGATGGCGGGCAGCTATATGCCTGAAGGCAGCAAACTGCCGCAGGGCTTTGAAGAATACGTCGGCAAATGTCTTGCACATATGATGGTATATTCCATTATAAAGATAATAGCAGAAGAATCGGACGACAGCCTTGTAACAGAGCGCCTTATAACAACGGTAAAAATCTGGAAAAACGGCATATTATCGCTATTGTACTAATACTAATAACCGTTTAACCTATGGATAAAATAAAAAATGAGTCGAAAACGGCTCTTTTTTAATAACAAATAAGTAACAATGTTACTTAAATTTATGGAGGTAAAGATCAATGAAAAAGTCCGAACTGAAAAAACTGCACGTATCCATCCGAAGAAAATACAGCCTGACCAATGGCGTAAGAACAGTGACCCTGTTTATCGGCTGGCTGCTCAGCGCCGTCCTGTTCATATATGCGCTCACAACCGGAGAACAAGGAGCAGCGAATATACTTTTCGCTCCATTGTTCGGCGGCGGATTTATCCATGGGATATTCCACGCAGAATTTCTGTATAAAAAAGCATTTAAAGGACTGGGGCTGATAGTCGGATTTTTCGTCTCAGTGTTTATTTTCATGCTTGCCGCATATTCGGGCTTTATTTTCCTGATAATAGATACAATACTGTTTATAAAGAAAAAGCCCCTTATCTATTCCTTTGAGGATAAGCATTTTCTTACAGTAGAAAACATCGCCGAGCTTCTGGAAGGCAGTGATTATGAAATATACGAATACGAGATCCCTTCCGATCTTGACAGCGATGCAATGTGATGAATATTATTTATTTAGGGCGTGCTTATCTCATCGGTAAGCACGCCCTTTTAATTCATTCCGCAAAATCCCTGTCAAAGGTAATGACCGTCCTTGCGCCCTCGCCGTATTTTTCCCGGGCAAAGCTGTCGAATGCTTTCCTGATATCATCTTCTTTAAGAGTAAAATCATAAGGAACCACAACATCAAAAATAAAGGTAGGACTTCCGCTCCCCGCGATCATTCTGAAATCATGAATGTTAAGACCGCTGCCAATGCCCTTTGCAAATTCCTTCAAAGCGGCCCTGATGCCCATGGCCTCCTTGTTGTTAACGTCCACAGGGTCCATGTGAATGGTCATCATAATTCCGAGGCTCTCACCGATGTCATGCTCAATGCTGTCCACCAGCTCGTGAATGTCCTCGAATTTTTCCTCGCTGCTCGCCTCCGCATGACAGCTTGCTATCATTTTCCCGGGACCGTAGTTATGTACCACCAGATCGTGAATTCCGAGAATACGTTCATCAGCCATAACAATGCCCCTGATTTTCTCAACAAGCTCCCTGTCCGCAGGCTTGCCCAGAAGATCGTCCACCGTATCTCTCATAATGCCAATACCGCCCCTGATGATGAATATCGAAACAACAATACCCATAACGCCGTCAACAGGCAGCTCGGTAAAGAGCGAAGCGGTAAGACCGATAAGCGCCGCACCCGTAGCAATAACATCATTTCTGCTGTCCTGAGCGGTAGCAAGCATAACAGAAGAATTTATCCTCGTGCCAAGCTTGCTGTTAAAAGCGGACATCCACAGCTTTAAAAGGATAGAAGCAATAAGGGAAACCACCGAAGCTGCCCCGAAAGTTACCTCCGCAGGACTGACAAGCCGCTCCGCCGAGGATCTCAGCAGCTCAAATCCCATGAGAAAAATGACTGCCGCAATGATAAGAGATGTCAGATATTCCACCCGTCCATGCCCGAAAGGATGATCCTTGTCCGCAGGCTTAGCCGCCATCTTGTAGCCGATGAGCGTAACAATGCAGCTTGCACTGTCGGAAAGGTTGTTGAAAGCGTCAGAAATAACGGAAATAGAGCCTGACAAAGCGCCTATCAGGTACTTGACCCCGAAAAGCAGAATGTTGCAGGCAATGCCCACGCCGCTGCTGAGAACGCCGTATTTTTCCCGTACCTTCATATCGGAAACATTGTCCCTGTCCTTGATAAAAACCCTTACCAAAAAATCGGTCATAAAAACCACCTTACACAAAAAATAAAAAAAGCCGTACCTTTACCTAATATTACCACAAGTAATATTAATTTGCAATAGAAAAAATAATTTTACACTCTGTAACAAATAACAAAACGGTTAAATTTGCAAAAAACTGTTGTAGTAAAAAAATTTATATGTTATAATAAAATATATAATGCGAAAAATATCCCCAAAAGAAAAAAACAGAACGGGAATAAATTAATAAATCATAAAGAGGAGAATAAAAAATGCTGTTTACAAAGGAAATAGGAATTGATCTTGGCACCGCAAATACACTTGTATATATGAAGGGCAAGGGCATAATAATCAGAGAGCCGTCGGTAGTGGCAGTAGATTCCCGCACCGAGGAGCCTAAATATGTGGGACAGGAAGCCAAAGAGGTAATCGGAAGAACCCCCGGCTCCATCACCGCCGTAAGACCGCTGAAGGACGGAGTTATCGCAGATTTTGAAATAACCTCCGCCATGCTTGACGAATTTATCAAAAAGGCATTAAAGGGCAGCTTTTTCTTCACCAGAGCAAACGTAATAATCTGCATACCCTCGGGAGTAACAGCCGTAGAGCGCAGAGCGGTAAAGGAAGCCGCAGAGAATGCGGGAGCAAGAAGAGTAAATATAATCGAGGAGCCAATGGCAGCAGCCATCGGCGCAGGACTGCCTGTGTCCGAGCCTGCAGGCTCAATGATAGTTGATATCGGCGGCGGAACAAGCGAGGTTGCCGTAATATCTCTCGGCGGAATAGTTACCTCCCGGAGCGTCCGAATCGCAGGTGATGCCTTTGACAGCGCCATAATCAACTATATCAAGAAAAAGTACAATCTGCTCATAGGTGAGCGCACAGCGGAGAATGTCAAAATAGCCATCGGCTCAGCCTTCCCTCCCGATAAAACGGAAAAGGAGGAGGAAATGGAGATCAAGGGAAGAAATCTCCTGAACGGACTTCCCGAGAATATAACCGTCACCAGCGTAGAAATAAGAGAAGCCCTTGCAGAACCCCTCACCCATGTGGTGGAAGCAATAAAGACCACCCTTGAAAAAACTCCCCCCGAGCTTGCCGCAGATATCATAGATCAGGGAATAACCCTTGCGGGCGGCGGAGCGCTTATCAAGGGACTTGACAGACTTATCAACAGCGAAACGGGAATGCCCGTCAATATAGCAGATTCGCCCCTTGACTGTGTTGCCGCAGGAGCGGGCAAGGTGCTTGAGGATATCGAGAAGCTCCACGAGGTATTAAACGACGACGCAAAGTATTATTGATTTGACCTGCTGAATTTACAGAAAGTCAGGGTGTGAGCAGATGAAGGAGTTTTTCCACTCCGTAAAATTCAAAATAATCATAGCCCTGACAGCAGTGCTTATCGGGGCAATGATATATTCGGTCACCACAGGAGGCTATTCCTCGGGGAGCGGCTATGTATTCGAGGTAATATTCGAGCCTGTGAAGGATCTCTCTTCAAGGATATCCGAAAAGGTATCAACCTCTCTTGATATGGTGATAAATGCCGAGAAATATTATAACGAGAACCGGCAGCTCAAGGCGCAGCTGGGGGAGCTGTACAATGAAATAATAGATTACGATAAGGTGCTTGAGGAAAACAGGGAGCTTAGAGTAATGCTTCAGCTCAAGGAAGAATATGACGCATATCAGTTCTCCCCCCCATGCAGCGTAATCGCCCGAACCACCAATGACCCATACGGCTCCTTCACCATAGACAAGGGCGCAAAGGACGGTATAGAGCCCGGGGACCCCGTAGTAACGGAAACGGGAATAGTAGGCGTGTGCTATGAGATATCGCCGTCCACCGCCAAGGTAAGGACACTTTATTCCCCAAAAACCGCCGTAGGCGTGTACACCGTGCGCACAAAGTCCGCAGGAATAGCCGAGGGCGGCTATGACCTTGCGGCAAAGGGCAGGATACGAATGAGCTATATCAGCAAGGAAAGCGATATCAGAGCGGGAGACGTGATAGTTACCTCGGGAAGCGCAAATTATCCCGCAGGTCAGCTTATCGGCACAGTGGAATCGGTGCAGATGGAGCAGAATGGCTTATCAAAATATGCCGTAATCATCCCCGCCGTAGACCCGGGAACTCTCACAAGCGTCTTTGTGATAACCGATTATACCCTTGATGAAGTGACCGCCATAAAAACAGGACAGCAGCCGGAGGAAACGGCAGATGAACATTGAGCTTAAAAAGAAAAAGGAGCGGCGCAATTATGTCATAAGGCAGATGCTGCTTGTGCTGCTGATGGCGTTTTCCTATGTGTTCATCTCTTCGGTAAACGCTGCGGGAGCGCTGCCTGTGCTGCTTATCCCCTGCGCAGTGTGCTATGCAGGAAGGGAAGCGCCCTTTGATTCGGTGCTGTACGGCTGCGTGTGCGGACTGCTTTTAGATTCCGCCTCGGGAACGCTCACAGGCTTCAACGCAATAATCCTCATGTGGACGAGCCTGATGATATCTCTGCTGTTTCATTATATCCTGAGACGGCATATCCTGAATTTTCTCTGGCTTGACTTTGCTGTGATATTTATACAGTCCATGCTTCACTATCTCTTTTTCTATTTTCTGTGGGAGTATGACCTGTCGGGAATGGTGTTCAGGCAGATATTTATCCCCGAAATGATATGGACGAATATATTCGGAATAGTGCTGTACCTGCTGACGGGAGTGATCTCCAAGGGCTTCGGCACAGTTACCGAGCATTATATCGAAGAAAAATCCGAGGATATCGTAAGAGAATAAATTATTAGAAAGGAACCGAGAAAAAAATGATAAAGCACATCATAATGTTCAGACTGAAGGAAACCGAGGGAAAAACAGCTTTGGAAAATGCCCATGCCGCAAAGGAGCTTGCGGATAAGCTGCCGTCTCTTGTACAGTCCATAAAGAAGATGGAAACAGTAATAAACTCCGAAGCCGCACCCGACAGCAACTACCATATTGCCCTTATCTGCGACTTTGAGGATATAAAAGCGCTTGACGAATATCAGAACCACCCCGAGCATAAAAAATTCGGCGCATTTATCGCAGGAATTAGAGAAGAAGGCGGCAGAGCCTGCATAGATTACGAATACTGATAAACGAAAGGAAGAAAAACCAATGAACCTCATCACCGCAAAAAAAATCAAAAAGGAAATAACCTACTACAAATGGCAGATAAACGCCAACGAGACCTTCACCGAGGAGATGACCCTTTTCACCCTGACGGGAAAGGGAGTTACATATGCCCTTGCCGCCCTTGAAAGCGGACATCTTGCCCATGTGTATTTCGGAAAAAGGGCAGACGATGAAGATCTTTCCTACCTTCTCCGCCTTGATGAAAATCCCTTTACACCAAAGGTAAATTCCCGTGACATGGGAACCTTCATGGATACCACTCCCTTTGAATATCCCGTCCACGGAACGGGAGATTATCGCGAGCCTGCAATAATGCTCATGGATAAAAAAGGAATGTCCGCCCTCGACCTCAGGTATGTTTCATATGAAATAACAAAGGGCAAACCCGTTTTAGAGCAGAGCCTCAAGGATATGACCGTCCGTCTCCCCGCCACCTTTGCGGAGGAAGGTGAAGCGGAGACCCTTGCGGTGACCCTCGAGGACAAGCGCACAGGTCTTAACGTTATTCTTTACTATACCGTTTTTGCAGACCTTGACGTTATCACAATAAGCGTGAAGCTGGTGAATAACGGCGCAGAAGCCTTTGATGTAAGACGTGTCCTTTCCGCCTGCGTAGATTTTGATTCGGATAAATATGATTTCATCACCCTCAACGGCTCATGGGCAAGAGAGCGAGTAATGGAGCGCTGCCGCCTCCACCACGGCAAGCAGAGCATTGATTCCGTCAAGGGTGAATCCTCTCACCAGAACAATCCCTTTGCCGCACTTGTCTCTCATACAGCAGATGAGGATATGGGCGAAGCATACGGCTTCAACCTTGTTTACAGCGGAAATTTCTTTGCCCAAGCAGAGGTCACACAGCATAAAAAGACCCGTTTCGTCATGGGCATAAATCCCTTTGACTTCTCATGGAAGCTTGAGCCGTCAGCGGAATTCACCGCACCCGAGCTTGTAATGGTATATTCCTCACAGGGAATCGGAGAAATGTCCCGCACCTTCCACGACCTTTACAGACAGCACCTTATCAGAGGGGAATACAAAGACAAGCGCCGTCCCATTCTTATCAACAACTGGGAAGCCACATATTTCAATTTCAATACCGAAAAGCTCATTGACATAGCAAAGCAGGCTTCACAGCTTGGCATAGAAATGCTTGTAATGGACGACGGCTGGTTCGGACACCGGGACAGTGACAACAGCTCCCTTGGCGACTGGTTTGTTTACGAAAAGAAGATAAACGGGGGACTAAAGCACCTTGTTGACGAGGTTAACAAGCTGGGAATGAAGTTCGGAATCTGGTTCGAGCCTGAAATGATATCCCCCGACAGCGAGCTGTATAAGGCTCACCCCGACTGGGCAATTCAGATAGAAGGACTGCCCATGACCCAGAGCCGTCAGCAGTATGTCCTTGATTACAGCCGCAAGGAAGTCCGTGACTGCATTTACGGACAGATGAAAAAGATACTCGACAGCGCAAATATCGAGTATATCAAGTGGGATATGAACAGACAGCTCACCGAGGTAGGCTCCAACGCTCTTCCCTCCGACCGTCAGAGAGAGCTGTGGCACAGATATGTCCTCGGCGTATATGACGTGATGAACAGGCTCACAACAGATTATCCCCATATTCTCCTTGAGAACTGCTCGGGCGGCGGCGCAAGATTTGACCCGGGTATGTTATTCTACTCTCCCCAGATATGGACCTCGGATGATACCGACGCTATCGAAAGGCTCAAAATTCAGCACGGAACATCTATCTGCTACCCCGCCTCGGCAATGGGCGCCCATGTTTCCGACTGCCCCAACCATACCGTTGGCAGAAGCACACCCTTCTCCACAAGAGGAAACGTGGCAATGGTGGGAACCTTCGGCTATGAGCTTGACGTAACAAGGATCCCCGAAGCAGACAGAAACGAAATTCCCGGACAGATAGAGATGTTCAAGAAATATAATCCCCTTGTCCGCACAGGCGATCAGTACCGCATAGGCAATGTGTTCGAGGACAATATGTGGGACGCATGGATGTTTGTTGCAAAGGATAAGAGCGAAGCCGTATTCACCTTTGTGCAGGTGCTCGGACGTCCCAATTACCGCAGCAGACGTATAAAGCTCAAGGGACTTGACCCCGAAAAGCGCTATAAGAATCACGAAACAGGCGAGATACACACAGGCGCAGCTCTTATGAACTGCGGCATTAACGTAAATCTCTCGGGAGATTTTCAATCTAAAGTAGTTTACTTTACCGCAGAGTGATATTACAAATTGTAATAATCTACAATAATTATACAGATTATAAAACCGCCCAAGCAAGGGCGGTTTTTTGTCTGCGCAAAATATACAACAAGTATAATTTCATGATAATATACAAGCATTTGTTTGCTCTCGTCACAAAATAAATCGGCTTTTTTTGTGCGAAATAATAACGAGAAAAATCCCGAAATGGATTGTTACCGAATCGTAATTTGACAATCCAAGTCGAATACTGTATAATTAAAGAGGTACATAGTGCCATTGAAGCAGCCATAAACGGTAGGCGGTGTGTCTCCTCTTTCCCTCGCAAAAGACCAAACGGGAAGGAGGTGCAGAAGTATGACGATCCTCGAAATATGTGCGTTGTCAGCACTTGCTGTTGACATAATCCGCCTTATCATAGATGTTCTGAATTACAGACGCAATAAAAAAGACTAACCGCCCAAGCACCACCTTGAGCGGTTAGCCACTAACATCATGTTAGTGATAAAACTAATCAACTTGGAGCACACCGCCTGACGGCATAGCCGTCAATATGGCTGCTTCTTTATTTATATTATACCGCGTACCCGTAACAATGTCAAGTCCTTTTTAAATCTTCTTCCCCGAAACCTGTTTCGGGGAATTTTCATTTTCAGCGATAAAAATATTATTTCTATAAACAAAAAAACGTTACCGAGCCGCAGATAAAACGGCTCATGCAAAACCTGCTAACGAGACCGCCGCGGGTCGACACCCGCAAATATCTCCACCGCCTGCTCAGAAAAGGGATTGTCAAGATAAACATAATTAAAATCTCTCACAATATCCCAGCCCCTGACCTTGAATTCCGCAAGTCCCTTTTCCCGCTCCATGACAGCCTTATATGCAAAGGAAATGCCAATTCCTTTTTCAAGGATACGGGCAGCAAGCCCGAAATTGCTGACGGAAGTAATACGTCCGAACTGCGAAAATGAGCGGTTCTGCTCTGCAAGAAGCTGCCTGAGTATCTCTCTCGTGCCGCTGCCCTCCTCACGAAGAATAAGCTCCTCATTCATTATCTCATCAAGGGAGACCTCCCGCCCCGCAAGATGATGCCCCGCTCCGCATATACCCACGAACGGTTCTTTTCTGTAAAGCCTCGAAGCATAGCGGCTGCTGTCAAAAAAGCCTTCTATAAGCGCAAAATCTATTTCCCCACGGGATAAAGCCTCAAGCAGATGCTCTGTGTTGTCCACATTAACCGAAATGCGGTTAGCGGGATCCCCAAGAAAAGCGCAGATATGCTCCGAAATGACATATTCCCCGATGGTCTTTGTTGCGCCTACCGAAAGGCTGCTCCCGTTCTTTTCGGAAAGCAGAGCCTTCAGCCGTTTCTCCTGACAGGTCACATTTTCGGCATATCTTTTAAAAAGCTCCGCCTCGGGAGTCATTCGCAGGCTTTTCCTGTCATATATAAACAGCCTGCAGCCGTAATGATCTTCCAGATAATGTATATGCTGTGTGACAGCAGGCTGAGTCATATTAAGCTCCTCCGCAGTTTTGCGGTAATTCATCACCCTGCAAAGAGTGAGAAAGGTCTCAATGCGAGTATCTGTCATATGCTCCTCCAATAAAAATTACTTATCAATTGATATTAAATGATAATTTGATTTTATCATAAAACTGTGATAAAATCAAGATGAAGAAATAAAAAATCTGAAAGGAAATAAAAGACATGAACACAGTTAAAAAATTCGCCGCCCTGCTGCCGGGCTTTGTTATGGCACTTGGAATAGCGGCAATAGCAAAGCTTCTTGAAGGACTTCTGCCCATACATCTTATAGGTGCATCGGTCATAGCCCTGTTTATCGGAATGATAGTAAATAGCTTCTGGAAGCCCACAGAGCTTTTTTCAAAGGGACTTAAATTCACATCAAAAAAGATACTGAAATTCGCCATTATTCTTTTAGGCGCAAGCCTTAATATCAGAATGGTTGTCGAAGTGGGAAAAATGTCCCTGTGCGTAATGGTATTCACCCTGTTCACCTGCTTCGGTATAGGACATTTTGTAGGAAAGGCTCTTAAAATAAACTGGAAGCTCTCAAATCTCATTTCCGCAGGCACAGGAATATGCGGCGGCTCGGCAATTGCAGCAATTTCCCCCGTAATCGATGCAGACGACAGCGATATCGCCTATGCAATGTCCGCAACCTTCCTTTTCGATATGGCAATGATCGTGCTTTTCCCCATACTCGGACAGGCAATGGGACTTTCGGATATGGCATACGGCTTATGGGCAGGCACAGCGGTCAATGACACCTCAAGCGTTGTAGCCGCAGGCTATGCGTTTTCGGAAGCCGCAGGAGATTTTGCCACAATGGTAAAGCTCACCCGAACCCTTTCCATCATTCCCACAGTAATCATCTTCGCACTTATTAACGCACATATCAAGCGAAAAGAGGCAGTGGGAGCGGAAGCTAAGAACGTAAAAGCCAGCTTTAACATTGCAAAGATTTTCCCCTGGTTCATTCTCGGCTTCTTGGCTCTTACCGCAATAAACAGTCTCGGCGTTATCCCCGCAGAAATGTCCTCGGGAATGAAGGAGCTCAGCAAATTCCTCATGGTAGCCGCTCTCGCCGCAATCGGACTGAACACCAGCTTCAAGGATATGAAAAATCGGGCGTGGCTCCTATGGTCCATGGCTTTATCATCTCGGCACTTGTGGTCATTGTTGCAATTGCAGTTGAGTATTTTATGGGAATAGTGTAATAATACTAATCTCTAACCAACCTATAGACAAATCCGACAGCTGTAACATTATCTATCGGCTCGGTGACAAAACTTACGACCCAAATAAATAAACAACGCGACCTCGCCGCAGATCTGACACTCTTTCAGAGTGTCGTCACCCGCAAAAAAATCGCCCCGATTAGCGTCGGGGCGAAGCCATATCCGCAGCTGCAGCATGGGAATGGCAGACAAAATAAAACAAGGAAGATAACGAGACGTTCTGCTGTCTGCATCAGCAAAACAAGGATATATCAAAATCCCCGTTGGGGGATCTGATGTCGTAGATCAGACCTCAGGCAAACCAAACTCATAGCCCGCCGCCCTTATGTTGTCAATAGCTTGGGGAAGGATATGGCAGTTTGTCTCGGAAACGCTGTGGAGAAGATAAATCGCACCATTGTGAGCCGCAGAGCAGACCCTTTCGAGAGCGCCGCTCTCCTCGGGCTGATCGTCCACATTCCAGTCACAATAAGCAAAGCTCCAGACCAGCGTGGTGTAGCCGCAGTCATGAACTGCGGCAAGTGCCTTCTCAGAATATTCGCCGCAGGGAGGACGGAAATATTTCATTTCGCAGCCGTATTCCTGCTTGACATATTCATGAAGAGACATAATTTCCTCCCGAACCTCCTCATCGGAAAGCTTGGGGAGCGAAGCGTGCGCCATGCCGTGATTGCCGATAACATGACCCTCGCTTATCATTCTTTTCACAAGCTCGGGATTCCGCTTGGCGTAATCTCCCGTCAGGAAGAATATCGCCTTAACGTTTTTCTCCTTCAATGTGTCAAGAATAGGCGCCGTAAAGCCGTTTTCATAGCCCTGATCGAAGGTGAGGACAATTTTATCCCCGTCCGTGACCGCATATGCGCCGTATTTATAAAACTGCTCGTTGAACATCAGTGCGCCGACGGGACAGTTTTCGTCATTTACCTCCCGTCCCTGACCGTAACCGCAAAGGGTGCTGTCAAGGGCATGGGCAGCCGAGCCGAAGCCCGCAGAAAAAATCATTGCGAGACTGAGAATAAGAGCCGCCGTTTTTTTACCCGTCAAAGGTATGCCTCCTTTTGAAAAAAGCTATCTATATCAACCGCAGGTAAAAAGCACACCTGCGAATAATAATAGCATACCCTTTTTCAGCGGAGCAACACGGGGCATTATTTTCATCTCTGAGAATATTATACCGCATTTTTGGGAAAATACCACTACAAAACGGTTACAATATTATGTCAATACAACTTTTCAGTTGTTTTTCACACAGCTTTCACAAAACAAAAAAGACGCATGATATCATCATACCATGCGCCCGTTAATAGCGGAAGGCTCAAGCCCCGAGATAGGACTTAACAAGCACCTGAAGCAGCTCATCTCTGTCAATGTGACGAACAAGGCTTCGCGCATTGTTGTATGTAGTTATATAGGTAGGATCCTCGGATAAAATATAGCCTACGATCTGATTTATGGGATTATAGCCCTTTTCCCTCAGAGCGTCGTAAATGAGCGTAAGATTCTTTTTAAGCTCAGCTTCCTTATCCTCGTAGACAGAAAATGTCATTGTCTGCTCATTGTTCACAGGCCTGCACCCCTTTCATCAAAATTAACAGCTGTGATTTTTTCCTATATTATATTATAACCTATCTTTTCTGAAAATACAAGTGTTTTTTTTAATTTTAATGGAAAAATAATCTTCCAAATTATGGAGCTGATTTTTGGTGCTTTCTGATATAATATATTCGCCGTAAGGGACGGATATTCGCTTGTTTTAAGCACAGTTATCCTATCTGATATCTCTGCAAAAAAGATTGCGGGACGCAAACAAAACTAATTCCGCAAAATATACAGGGGTCAGCTGATTTGTACCGTTACCGAGCCGACAGTGTGCCGCCCAGACAAATTACAGAACGTCTCGCCGCGGGGCGTCCCCCGCTTCCAGTTTATCAAGCTGATATTGTACCTATCGGCGCGGTGACAAAACATACCAATCTGCACAAACTAACAACGCGACCTCGCCGCGGGTCGTCACCCGCTTGATTTTTTGCATGATATGGTGTATAATTATAAGAGCGAAAAAATTTTGTCAAAATGGGGTCTGCGGAAAATGGAAGTGCGGTTTAATCCGATGAAAATAACAGGAGTTTCAGCCTTCGGTGACGTAAGAGGACGGACAGCAGCAGGAGTAAGAAGCGTTTACTTTGTGCTGAGCGAGGGGTATTGCAGCGAGCTTGTAAAGGATATAGCCGAGCTTGACCGCAGGCTGTCCGCAGATGAACGGTGCGTTTACAAAAGGATAACCGAATTTCCCGTTCCCGATGTTAAGGAAGCGGCAGAGTACGGCGAAAAATGGGACAGATATAAGAGCGGCGAAAGCGTCCTCTCTCCCGAAAAAGCCGAGGCACTGAAAAAGATCTGCGATATTTACAGAACCGCCCGAAAGAATCTGAACCCCTCTATCGAGAAAAATCTTGCTGTAACGCTGATGTTCCGTGCCGATAAGCTCCTTGAGGGAATGAACGGAGCGGACGGAAAATGCCCCAAGCTTGTCTGCTCGGGGAAAACAGGCTATAAGGAATATTTATTCTGCCTTATGGCAGCGTTTATGGGAATAGATGTAATGCTCCTCTGCACTTCGGAGCTGCCCTCTCTTCCCGAGGGCATGGAAAGACGGGAGGAAGTGATAATCTCAGGGGCATTGTCTCCCGATGGAGTGATACCCCCATATCAGCCCGCTTCTCAGAGCATTTCGGCAAAAGCACCCGTTCAGCCCATAAAATCGGCGGCAAAAGCACCGAGACTCACCGCCCCCGAAAGGCATATCCCTTTGCCCGTCCCTTCGGAAACGGGAACAAGCTCTCAGAGAACAGCAGCCGTTGCCGCTCCCCCTCGGAATGAAGCCAAGCCCTCGGGCGAGAGATCATTTGAAGAGCTTGCCACTCTCGCTTCATCGGTGGTGATGATAACCATTCACAACAAGCGGGGAAAGCCCATAGGCTCAGGCTCGGGTATCGCCATCGGAAAAGAGGGCTTCATTCTCACCAATTTCCATGTAACGGGAACAGGCGGAGTTTTTTCCGTTCAGCTGGAAAACGATGAAACCATCTACCGCACAAGCGAGATAATAAAATATCACCCCCAGCTTGACCTTGCCGTTCTGCGGATAGACAGAGAGCTTACACCCCTTAAAATGTACAGCGGACGTGATGAGCTTCGGAGAGGTCAGAGCGTGGTGGCTATCGGCAGTCCCTTGGGACTTTTCAACACCGTTTCAGACGGCATTATTTCGGGATTTCGGGAAATAAACGGGATAGAGATGATACAGTTCACCGCTCCCATTTCGGGAGGAAGCTCGGGCGGTGCGCTCCTTAATATGCACGGAGAGGTCATCGGCATAAGCACAGCAGGCTTCAGCCGAGGTCAGAATCTGAATCTTGCTGTGAGCTACAAGGATATAATCCCCTTTATCGGCAATTTCACAAAATAAAGGACGGTATTTTGCGTATGAACATTACCAACCCTGAGGAGCTTCTTTCGGAAGCTGCGGGAGCAGGAGGGCATTTCCTGCGGATAAATAAATACAGCCCCCAAACGGAAGAGCTTCTTCTGCGATTTTTCGCCATGTCGGTAAAGCACGGAGCATTTCTTGAAAAGGGAATGGCAAATCCCACTGCGGGCGATATTGCATATTTTGAAAGCACCTCTGTTAACGGCTTCACCCTTGACAGGGAATTTATAAAGTCGGCGGCAAAAAAATGCTGCTCCGCTTCGGACGGCGTTATTTCCGCGTTTTCGGACAGCATTTTCGATTCGCTCACCACACTTAAAGGCGAGGGCAAAAACGACAATATATTAAAAAACACATTTATCAAATTCCTCTGCTGGCTCAGACGTGACATTGCCCGTGCCCTTGCCCCTTCAAAGGAGAAATATCCCCCGAAGATACTGTGCAGAGGCGGGCTTACCCGTCATGAGATGATGGCGCTTTGTGCGGCAGCAAAGGCAGGCTGTGATGTGCTTATTGCGGAATATGACGGCAGCGATTATTATGACAAGCTCCCTCAGAGCGAAAAAACGGCGGAGCTTATAAATGCAGAGGGCGGAGATTTTCCGTCAGGCTTTACCCTTGCGGATATCAGGAAAAAATCGGCGGAGCGGCAGAGGATATCTGCTGTCACAGGAGCTTCGCTGGCTGCTTCGGGAAATATGCCCGTCCCTGCACAAAAAAACGGCGGCTTCTGCGTAAATGCATGGATATCGGGAAATATCTATGAGGACATTCTCACCGAGCAGAGCGCAAGAGGAAATGAAGCTGATACTTATTACACCTGCTATGCAAGGATAAATGGCGCAGAAAACAAAATGACCTATCTGAGCGACCTTTACAGCTTTTACATGAAGCTGAGAGAAACAAGAGACCCTCTTGTTATCGACAAGGAAATGCCGATCCCCACCAATGAGGAAATTGCTTCCATTCCACGGGGAAATTACAGAACTCCCGCAGATATGACAGCGGCGCTTTCGCTTAATATAGTACACTCGGACCCAAAGCTTCAAGGCATTATCAGACGGGCGTTCATTTCGGTTATGGATATGTATTTTGCAGACGGAAATGAAATGAGAAAGGGCATTTCCAAAGCGGTATTTCTGTTATGCTGGCTGAAAAAATATCAGAAGGAGCTTTTCGGCGGCGGCAGAAAGGGCTTTCCCTGCCTGATAATATTCGGGGGCTGTCACAATGCGGCAGAGGCAATGTTTGTGAAGATGATAGCCCGCTGCCCCGCAGATGTGCTGATTCTTAGACCCGATCTGAGCCGAACCTGCGAGCTTAAAGATAATCTGTTATACGAGCGGAATTTCACAGAATCTCTTCCTGCGGATAAATTTCCCCGTGAGGGCGGAGACGCTTCTCTGGGAACGGTGGCATATTATGCGGAGCGGGAGCTTGACAGCATGATGTACACCGATACGGGAATATACCGCAGCCATCAGTATTCAAAGGCAAATGCGGTGGCTCTCAGAACAATGTACGAGGAAATCCCTGCGCTGTGGGCATCTGAGCTTAAATACCGTCCCAATTTCAGCGTATCGGGTGATACGGTAAATATCCCCGTTATCATGGCGAAGATATCGGGAGTAAAGGACAAGGATCTGCCGAGATACTGGAACGAGATACACGACATGGCGGCGGCATATCCCGAAAACACTCTTGTAATAAAGGGCGAACCGCTTACAAGCGAGGAAGGCTCCTGCGAATATGCCGTAAGCCTGATGAAAAAGGGCAGACTAAGCATTTCGGCGGCAAAGGCTGACAAGAATTACAAGTACGGCTTTCTCAAGGAGGAAACTCAGGATTATATTTTAGATAAGCTTGCCGCATTTCTTGAGATGAATGCCATAAAGGAGCAGAAGTCGGGAGGACTTGAGTACCGTATCATTCACATCTGCCTGAATATGAGCAGCGAAATTCTCAGGCTTATCCAGAAATTTGACTTTACAGCGGTGAATCCAAAGATAATTTACATTGCCACAGGGGAGAATGTCATTTCAAGAGCGGACAGTATTCTTCTGGCGTTTCTGAGCAAGCTGGGCTTTGATGTGATATTCTACGTTCCCACAGGCTATCAGAGCGCAGAGAAATATTATAATGCGGGCGTGATAAGCTGCATGGAGACGGGCGAGTATATGTTTGATTTACAAATACCCGACCTGAGCCGCCGTACAGCAGACCCGAAGAAATCATTTTTCAAAAGAATTTTCGGAAAGGACAAATAAAATGAAAGCCAAGGATATAGCATTATTATGCACCGCTGCGGCAGGAGCGGGAGCGGCTGCGGGTATCGCTGCGGCAAACAATAAGACCCCGAAGGAAAAAAATACCGCAAGATCGGATAAAACGGTTTCAAAAGCTAAAAATCGGAATACCGAAAAAAGCGAGACTGCAAAGCCTGTTAATGCGGAGATATCCGAAATAGGCTTCAGTACGGAACAGCCGCTTAAAACCGTTTATTCCCACAGCAGTGCAGGAATGGTGGCAGTATTCGGTGAGGAGGGCAGGCATACTGTTTTCAAGGCGGACAATAACAAAAATATAAGCTCTCTCCGCTGTCCCGTGGGAGTAATGGGAGCGGCTGCGGGAGATGGCTGCGCTATGTTCATAACTCCCCGAGGCGGAGTATTTGTCTATGACGATGCGGATAAGGAGCCTGTCCTGTGCGCACTAACCGCTCCCGAGTACGGAGCGTATTATGACGGTAAATTCTATGTATTTTCCGATTCCCTGCTTTATATATGCAGCCCTGAGGGGGAGATAGAAAAAACGGTGAGTCTCGGAGCAATGATAGAGATCGCAAACGGTGACATCTGCGATGCGGAGGATTCCGACAGCAGCTTCACAGCGGCAAGAGTCAGCGTGAAAAAGTTCACTCCTCTCGGCAGCTCGGGAATGTTTGCGGCAGTAACAGACGAGGGAAATTCCTATATCTGCCACAGGGATGAGGACGATTTCGTGAGCTTTGAAAAGACCTATGAGAATATTACAGATGTGTGCGTTTTCGGCAGCTTTGCCTATTATCTCTGCAAGCT
Organism: Oscillospiraceae bacterium; assembly: GCA_018110855.1. Taxonomy (GTDB): domain Bacteria; phylum Bacillota; class Clostridia; order Oscillospirales; family Ruminococcaceae; genus Huintestinicola. Next base: position 3,294 of record JAGBFZ010000161.1, on the reverse strand, counting down.
TTCAAACGGCTATGGCATTATCAAGACGGAGATAAAAAAGCGCACCTGCGAAACTGCGGGCAAATATCAGCTCTGCGGTGAGGACAGGACTCCCGTGAAAATATTCTCCGTAAGCTGCGGTATCGGAATACTTTATTCGGACGGCGGGGTTAAATTCCTGCTCCCCGAGATATCCTCACAGAGGGCAAGGGAGAAGGCGAGGAAAGGGCTTAGTGCGCTCAACTCCGCTTTCGGTGATATCCATGCCGATGATGTATTCTCCTTTGCGGACGGCTGCGGGTATATTTCGGACGGCAGGATATTTACCGTTCGTACAGACTGCGGGTGACGGCATTCTGAAGGAGTTTGTTTTGCTGTATAATTATTACATAAATATACAAATAGTAATATTTTGCTGTTACGATTTTTACGCAGATAATGTGCTATAATGAATTTGAAAATAAATACAAGACCTGTTTGGTCTTGACAGTCTGTCGAAAAAGATATGACAATTGATAATATGCACAAATCTATACAAAAATTGATATGTCAAAAACGTTCCACTGGAACGTTTTTGAGGATAGTTTTGCACAACCGCCAAAGAAGGGGCGCGGTCTTGTTCGCGCCCCTCGGAAATGCTGTCGCATTTCCTCACCCCTGCTCCGTTCTTTTGAAAAAAAAGGATTTCGCCCTCTGCGGAGGGCGACAAGGTGGCTCCGCCCCCTTGACCCCTGCCACCTTTGAAAAGGTGGACGAAACTTTTAGAGTGGGATTTTTTGTGCTTTTTTCATTTCAACTCTTTATAGACAAGCTGACAAGACCCTATTGGACTTGATTTTTGCGGCACATATGATATAATGATATTATGATTTTTCAGAGGAGGACAATTTTATGGCAGAAAAGAAAAAGGCTGCGGTCAAGCAGGCTCCCGTTAAGCTCGCTACGGCTGAAGAGAAGAAAAAGGCTCTTGACGCGGCTATCGCTCACATAGAAAAACAGTACGGAAAGGGTGCGGTCATGAAGCTCGGAAAGGCTCCCGATTATAATGTGGACGCTATTTCAACAGGCTCTATGACCCTTGACATGGCTCTCGGTATCGGCGGCGTTCCCAGAGGCCGTATCGTTGAGATATACGGTCCCGAAAGCTCCGGTAAGACAACTGTTGCGCTCCATGTTGTCGCTCAGGCTCAGAAGCTGGGCGGAGAGGTTGCTTTCATTGACGTTGAACACGCTCTCGACCCTGTTTATGCTCAGGCTCTGGGCGTTGATATTGACAATCTTCTCGTTTCACAGCCCGACAGCGGTGAGCAGGCTCTTGAGATCGCTGAGGCTCTTGTCCGCTCGGGTGCTATCGACTGCATCGTTCTTGACTCGGTTGCGGCTATGGTAACTAAATCCGAGATCGAGGGCGAGATGGGCGAGAATCATGTGGGTCTGCTGGCACGTCTTATGTCTCAGGCTATGAGAAAGCTGACTTCCGTCATTTCCAAGTCCAACTGCGTGGCTATCTTTATCAATCAGGTCCGTGAGAAGATCGGCGTTATGTACGGAAATCCCGAGACTACTCCCGGCGGAAGAGCGCTTAAATTCTACAGCTCTGTTCGCATCGAGGTCAGAAAGGGCGAGACTATCAAGGTAGGCTCTGAGCCTATCGGTGCGAGAACTAAGTGCAAGGTGGTCAAAAACAAGGTTTCCCCGCCTTTCAAGGAGTGCGAATTTGATCTCATTTTCGGCAAGGGCATTGACAGAGTGGGCGAGGTGTGCGATCTTGCCACCGATCTTGATATCATCAAAAAGAGCGGTGCGTGGTTCTCCTACAACGATCAGAAGATCGGTCAGGGCCGTGAGAATGCCAAGGAATTTCTCCGCTCCAACCCCGATATTATGAAGGAGATCGAGGAAAAGATAAAGGAAAATCGTGACAGCATTGTTATGACCTCCAAAAAATCAAAGAAGGATGCTGCCAAGGAGGCTGCTGCGGATAATGCGGCGGATGCTGCCGAGGAGGAGAATATTGCTTCCGAGCCTAAGGCTGCGGTGGATATTGACATTGATCCCGATGATGATTACGAGGAGTTTACTCCCGTTGATACATGATAATTTCTGATATTTCGCCCTTTAAGGGCAGCATGATGTGCATTGAGCTTACAGGCGGCGGGCTTGCTCAGAATATGAAAATTTACATACATTCGGATATTATCAGAAGTAACGGGATATCAAAGGGAATGAAAATATCCGAGGAGGAGGCGGACAGGCTCATTTATTTAAATGACCTGCGCCGCGCCCGTGAGCGGGCTTTGTATTTAATGGAATCGAGAGACCACTCATACAGCGAGCTTTTTGACAAGCTGGAGAAAAATTATTCCGAGGATATCTGCTTCGAGGTGTGCAATAGTCTGGCTCAGATGGGCGTTATCAATGACAGGCGGTATGCTGAGAAGCTTTGCAGGCAGCTTTTTGAGGTGAAAAAGCTGGGGAGGTATCGGGTAAAGCAGGAAATGCGTCTAAGGGGACTCAGCTCGGAGATAATTGAAGAGACAATGGAGAATTTCTCCGAGGAGGACGAGCCTTTTGAACGCCTTGAGAAGCTGGTTGAACAGAAATACGAGCGGTATCTTACGGACAGAAAGGGCGTCGAAAAGGTTAAAAACGCTCTTGCGCGAAAGGGGTATTCCTTCGGCGAGATAAAAGAAGTCTTAGAGCTTTACGACCTTGATTTTGAGGAGTGACGGTTTATGAAAAGCTCCGAAAAGGATCTGAACAGGATAATACTTGCGGCGGTGCTGCTTGTGGCTTCGGCTGCGGCTCTGATAACGGGCGGGCTGATCTCCGAAAAGCGGGACGCCGCTGTTCCTGCTGTGGAGATAATCGAGGCGGAGCCAGAGAAAACGGAAGCTTTGTCGGAATCGGGGGAGATTGCGACAGCTTCGGAAAGCACTTCCGGCGAAAGGCTGATGGTAAACATTAACACGGCGAGTGCGGAAGAGCTGATGAAGCTCAGGGGTGTTGGGGAGAAAACGGCTGAGAAGATCATTGAATACCGTCAGCAAACGCCTTTTGAGACTATCGAGGACATTATGAATGTAAGCGGAATAGGTGAGAAAAAGTTCGAGGATATGCGGGATATGATCTGTGTTTAGTGAAAGTTGCACATACAGCTGACATAATTAATGCATATTCGACAGCAAACTGCCGAAAACGCAAAAAGTGCTTGACAAAGCAGAAAAAATGTGATAAAATAAAAAAGCTGTCGGTGAAGAGAAGACACATCGGGAGCGGCACTCAAAAAAATTTGAAAAAAGATTTGAAAAAGGT
>JAGBFZ010000160.1 GCA_018110855.1 Oscillospiraceae bacterium | reverse complement strand
TGCTGTCTGCGATTCTTTCGCCTGCTGCTATCCACCAAATGCCCGTTTGTTCTCGGAGATAGGCATATATATCGTTAATAGATATGATCGGCACATTAAAATCGGGAGTGCGGAATGTTCCGTATCTGAAAAATTCAGAAGTATCCATATGCGGCACTCTGATTATCTCTGTGTCATATTGGCGCTCGTACCATCTGAGCATATTTTCTTGAAATTCAAGCCCCGGGCAGATATACATGAAGAACGGAACAACGTGCTTGAAATACTTAAAGCACAAATCCATGGTAACTATGCTATCCTTGCCGCCCGAGAAACCGACAAGAACGCTGTCAGTGATTTTTTCACATTTTCAGAATGTACAAAAGGCACTAATCGCAGAGTGACGAGAGCTACACGCTCTCGGTAATGCGGCTAAGAGCGGTCACAAGCCCGCCGCAAAAATCGAAAGGACGGTACACACATTATGAGTACAAAGGACATCACAGCAAAGGTCAAGAGGATAAAGGCGTTGCAGCTCAAGGCTGACGAGCTGACAGCAGAGATCGAGAGTCTCAAGGACGAGGTAAAAGCCGAAATGACAGCGCAGGGTGTTGACGAGCTGACAGCAGGCGTTTTCAAGGTAAGCTACAAGGACGTTACAACCAACCGCTTCGATACCACAAGATTCAAGAAGCTGCACGAGGACATTTACAAGATGTTCGTCAATGTCACAACCTCTAAGCGTTTCACAATCTCATAATAACGAAGTCGGGCGGTATCAGAGCCGCCCGACATTTTGAAAGGAGTAAACATCGCAGTTCCAACTTCCCGGGGCAACAACCATGAAAGTTGACGGGAGTCTGCCGTCCTTGTCAAGCTCCTTTGCAAGTTCAACGTGTTCATCATAGCTATAAACGCTGTTTCTGCTGAATTTTCTGTAAACCTCTCCAAGCCGTTTTGTTGGAGTATTCAGCATTTCTTCCTTTGTGAGCAGCCTGTCACCGCTTGAACGCCAAAACGCATGAGCGTCTATCTGCCATTGTGCCCTTGTATAATCGTCCTTTGATTTTTCAACAGGCTCGTCAGCGTAGGCGTTGGACGTGTCAGTAGGGAGCTTTCTGAAAAGTAATATGTACTCGGGGCAACCGACTCCCATCCTTGAGCCGTCCTTGCACTGCTCAGACCAACCGAGACGATAAGTCTGATTATTTTCTCTCACAACGTCTGTGATAACAGTTATCATTCCGAAATACATGAATCCATCTCGTCCTCTGCTTCGGTGTAGATGATATCAATAACCACCTGTTCCGACTGCAAGAAGCGGTAAATTCGATGAATATCTTGCGGCGCAGCATACGCTTGTTATTTACGATGAATTCCGATGCAACAAGAAGGGCAACAAGGAGACTGCCGAGGAACTGAAAAAGCGTGGTGTGACGGCAAATGATATGATAATATGCGACAGTGCGGAAAACAAGTCTATTGCTGATTATCGTGCTTATGGACTTCTTGCAAGAGGTGCTGAAAAGGGTCCCGGGTCTGTCGATTATTCTATGAAATGGCTGCAGTCTCTCAAGGCGATAGTTATCGACAGCAAGAGATGTCCCGAAACGTACAACGAATTCGTTGAATACGAATACGAACGCACTAAGGACGGAGAAATTATTTCGGGATATCCCGATGCGAATAACCACAGCATTGACGCTGTAAGATATGCGACCTTGCAGATTTGGAGGCGAAGCGGAAAATGAGTATTTTATCTTGGTTGAAAGGGGCGATACAGAGCTTGTTCAGCGCAAATGAAATTGTAGGGAAATTCGGCATAAAGCCGCCTTCCGACAAGAGCATGGAGGAGGCGGTCAAGCTATGGGCTGAGTGTTACCGTAATGTGCCGCCATGGGTGATAGCGGACAGCGATATCCGCAGCCTTAATCTTGCATACTCCATTTCTCATGAGATCGCAAGGCTTGTGACATTGGAATTTTCTTCGGAAACAGACGGCTCTGCGAGGGCGGAATATCTCTCGGAATCATATGGAAAAGTGATCGAGGACGCTCCTGTGTGGGTGGAATATGCTTGTGCTCTGGGCGGGGTATTCCTCAAACCTTATATATGCGGCGAGAAAATATGCACCGATTATGTGCAGGCGGACGCTGCGGCTGTTTCCGAATTTGACAGCGCAGGAAACATCACCGGTGCTGTATTTGCGGACAGGATCACCCGAAACGACAAGTATTTCACAAGGCTTGAGAGCCATAGTCTGAAAGGCTCGTCTTATACTGTGATGAACAAGGCGTATGTTTCCGACAACAACAGTCAGATAGGGCGAGAGGTAGCTCTTGAGGCTGTTCCCGAATGGGCGGATATTGCTCCTTCGGCGCAGTTTGAGGGCATAAAGCGTCCTCTGTTTGTCTATTTCGGTATGCCCG
>JAGBFZ010000159.1 GCA_018110855.1 Oscillospiraceae bacterium | reverse complement strand
TCAGCTTTTTTCATTGTTGAGCACAAAAAACAATCTTCGTACTGTAAATCAATATAGTCTGTTGTTGACCTTTTTCTGACTGTCGGGTTTGTACTGCAGACGGTATTTTCCCCAATGCCGCCCTGAGTGCTCTTGACAAATGGAGTATCCGGTGGTATAATTTGCTCAAGATGAACAATGTTCACTTTGAGGAGGTGGGAGCAATGAATCCTGAGATAACGTCAAAGGAAGAGATAATGCTGGTCTGCCGCAGGATAGCGGCGGAAAAGGGTCTGAAGGCGCTTAGTATGCGGGCGGTAGCGGGCGAATGCGGAATTGCGCCGGGCACGCTATATAATTACTTCTCGGATAAGGAGGAGCTGCTTATTGCGGCAATTGCAAGCGTGTGGCAGGATATTTTCAGTCTGACCGAGCAGGAAGAGAACTCTCCCCCGCTTTTCTTTTCGGAATATGTGGAAAAGGTGTTCGCAAATGTGTGCGGGCGTTTTCGCAATTATCCAGATTTCTTTACGGCGCATTCCGTAGCAGTAACCGAAAGCGGAAAGGACAGGGCGAAAAACGCTATGGAGCACTGTACCGAAAAAATCCGAGGTTCGCTTCTTTCAGCACTGCGAAGGGATAACGCAGTTTCTGACAATGCGTTTGGGGACAGCTTCAGCGAGGAGAGCTTTGTGGAGTTCGTCCTGGACAGCATTATCTTGCTGCTGATGCAGCAAAAATCCTGTGATACACTGATTGCGGTCATTAAGAAAGTAATATATCAGGAGGTTTATTATGCAGGCAATATTTGAAACGGCGTTTGATACAGTGTATCTCGGTATGATGTTCTATAAAATGAGCATAAAGCACCACCGCCGCATACGCGGCTACGCCGAGCCTACCCGTCCGTTCTGGAACTTCTTTGACCTAAAAGCATACTGCATAATGGCATTTATGATGGGCGGCGGTATCTGGCTGCGTTATTCGGGTCTTGTACCGGAGCTGTTTATTGCGGTATTCTATACCGGTCTTGGCTGCGCTCTTGCGGGAGCGGGCATACTGTTCCGGGTGATGTTCTTCCGTTATAACAGCTATTCCGCAGCCGAATAAAATACTTTCCCGAGAGATAAAGGAAGCGCCCAATGTGCATTATGTGGTAAATCTTGTACCGGCTCATTAAATTCTGATCATGCATTGAAATACATATCGTAAACAATAAACCCATGTATGCCGTCCAATGAACCTTTATATGTCTCCCGGCACATCATGCACCTTGGTTCCTGCATCGGGATACCGCTTGTGGGAAATATGTTATATTCTGAAGATGTTCTGAATCCAACATGATTATAAAAGCGGAAATTCCCCTCAACGGTTATTCCTTTAAAGCCCATTTCCTTAACTTTTTCAATTCCCAAATTCAGCATAGCGGTCCCTATTCCTTGGTGAAAATGATCGGCATGAACAGATACCGGCGCTAACATTACTATTTCCGTATCTGCCGCATTGCCGTGTCCGCCTTCTTTCGCGGGAGATAACGGAAATCTTGAAAACAAAAAGTGACCTACTATTTTATCATCTAATTCTGCGACAAAAGACAATTCGGGTATATAGTATTCCGAATCTCTGATTTCTTCTACTAATGCAATAATATCTGTTCCGTCGGAATAATCAGTTCCTTCACGGAACGAACGCAGGATCAAAGAGATGATATTTTTATAATCCTTATGCTCTTCCGGGCGAATTGTAATATTATTGTTCATACAAATGTCCTCCTCAATTCGATCAGCTTTTGACATTCTATATAAGGATGTCAATTGATCACTTATCCTTTTCGAACTGTATCTGATGAATCCCGCGATTTATAAGCTCTGCGCTGCGAAGGTCGTTTATGTACATTACAATATTCACTGCCACATCTATAACAAAAATCATTACCGCCAGTGAAATCGTTACGGACAAGTTTACCGGTGCGCCGTTAAGGAAAAGTATTCCGTTTATCGTAAGCTCCGGCAGAAGCAGATGTAATATCTTGCGAAAAATCGTCTCGCCAACCGTCAGTTCGTGTCTTGAATACATCACCAGCGATGGGATTGATGCTGCCATGCCGAAAAGTATGGGAGCCAAAAATCCTCCATAGGAAAAACGTTTATCAGGCTCGAAAGTGCTGCCGACTATTGCCATTCCTATGCAGATAAAAGTTACAGAAATAAAAAAACTGTTCATAACATTTTTTATAAGAAATTCCTTGAAATTCATTTGAGCACCGCCTTTTTAAGCGCAGGTACATACTGCCTTGATATTATTATCCGTTCCCCATTTTTCATATGGGCGGTAAAACGCCCGTTGAGTGCGGGCTGACGCTTTCTATTTTCATCAGGTTTATTACTGTGGATTTGGAACAGCGCAGAAAGGAGCTTTCCGACAGCTTTCGCTCTATCTCGTACAGCCGTCCCCTAACCTCGAAAGCCTTGCTTTCAGAGTAGGCAAATATCCGCTCGTCAACCGCTTCAAAATAGTAAATATCACCAATGTTTACACTGTAGAGCCTCCCGTCAATACTGCCGCTCAGAGTCTGTCCCGAGCTTTCCGCAAAGAGGCGGATACGCTCCACCTCCTCTGTACTTCAATACACTCGATTATTACCTGTTCCTTTTCCTTGCTGTCCACTTTATTGACTATGGTCCAGCAATTTTTCCTCGCTCTGCTCCATCTTTGGTTTTCAGAGCTATGAATTTCATTCTTTCTTTTTTGCACACTTCTGACGGCTCGCTGCGAAAAAAGCGGTTGCCTCTGCTAAAAATTCATTTTCTTCTTGAAGTCGCTTGTTTTCTTTGGCAAGCTCTTTGTTGGCACGTCGAAGCTGCTGCAGCTCTTCTTCAAGCTTTGACACATTACTGCTGCAGCGATTTTCAAGATGTAGATTTCCTTTGCGGGCTTCCTTTACCCAGCCATACAAGGTATTGTAGGGTATTCCCAACTCATCACTTGCATTTTTACAGCCTTTTTCCTCTACAAGTTTTAACGCTTCTTCTTTGTACTCTCGGTCATATTGCTTTGCCTGTCCCATATTGACACTCTCCTTTTTCTTTTATTATATTTTGGTGGTTGGATTGTGTC
>JAGBFZ010000158.1 GCA_018110855.1 Oscillospiraceae bacterium | reverse complement strand
TGACGATTATCTTCCAACTGTGCAATAGGGTTGAGCTCGGCGATTATTTCTTTGCCCTGTTTGAGAAACTTGTCGAGCAGCTCCACTTCATCACGCACCCGAAAGTATCTCTTTGCGGGCATACCGCGCCTGCAAACTTCCACCAATCCTGCATCGGTCAGCACCTTAATTGCGTTGCTCTGTTGACATTTGCCCATAGAGGTGCTTTCCTGCAAATCCGCAATCGTTGAGTAGAAGAAGCCTTCCTCATCGAGCATATTGTGCTTGTAATAATATTCGTACTTTGAGATAAGTGCCGAGTAAACCACCGCCGCAGCCAGCCCCAAAGCGTGAGCAATGGGGCGGTTGTACGAGCCTGTGTTCGTGGGGTTGAGCCGTTCAAGTATCTTCATTTTTTCTGCTCCCTTCGTTTTTGTTCATCATAGCACAAAAGGAACTGCAAAAAACTGCACACCTTATGCGCCGACAAAGTAACGAAGCAGAGCCGCTTTCGGTACGAGTATCTTGCCGCGCTTTCCCTGTCCCGTTCTGATTGAGGGGATTTCCTTGCGGGCAATAAGCTGACGAACCGTGTACTCGTTCAACCCCTTGACCGCCTCGGTACACTCCTTTATCGTCAGCATTTCCACCTTTTCGGGTGCGGCGGTTGTTTCGGCTTTCGGTGGGTCGTTCTCTACAAGCTGTTCGAGCAAGCTGCTCATAGCCGCAATAATTTCTTCTCGCTTTGCGTTTGTCATAAAAGTTACCTCCTTGAATGGTGTTGTTCGGAATGTCGGGTGAAGCTTCGCTCCTTGACAATATCCTACCATACGGGATTGACAAATGCAATAGGCTGTGATATACTATACAAGGATAGTATTTCGGCACAACCAAGTTTTATAATCAAGAAAACGCTTTTATAATGCGGTTTGTTTCACCTTTATGTTTTATCCTTGTAAAACCTTTTGCACCGTCGTATCCTGCCTAAAACGGCTGTATTATGCTATACTTATAGGTAAAATATCGGCTCATTCTGCAACATTTGGCAATATTCCAAGCACATTATCCTTGTAACGGAGGTAGTTTCTATGGATTTTGAGAAGAAATTTGATGTTAATTATGATTACGAGGCGGTTCTTCTGCTCACGGACAGCACCGAAACCCTGATAGGCGGCTCGACAAAAATCATCAAAAAGGCGCTGAAAAACAGCGACACCCCAAATCTCGCCGTTAAGGATTTGGACATATATCTTCGTGAACAGCCGCTCGGAACTTTTGCTGCTGATGTGTTCAGGTCGTTGTCGGACGTGGAGAAGCTTCAGGAACTTTCGGACAGGCTCTACGCTAACCTCTGCGACAAGAACTCCAACAGCCGCAGAATTGCTGAAACGATGAACAGCCTCGACTATTTTTTTAAGGCAGACAAAAGCGTTACTGTACGCCTGCTTGCAAGGACTATCTCTAAATGGTACAAGGTCGCCACCGTTTTATATATGAACGCTCGGTTGGGCTTGGGGCTGAAACAACCTGACCGTGCGGAGTTGGGCGAGCAATTCCGTGATGATGTGGAAACGCTGATTACCGACACTTTCACCACGCTGAAAAAGAAAAAATCTCCGCAGGACACAGAGATTTGTGAGATTATTCGGTTTAATTGCAGCGAGATGTCGGCGCTGTTGACGGAGTATTCTCGCTATATGACGAGCAGAAAGGTGTTCTGCGTTCAGTGCAAGCTGTGCGGCAGCTTCTTCCTTGCAAAGTCGAAGAACACGCAATACTGCGAGGAGTGCAAGGTGCTTCGCAAGAAGAACAGCAAGGCAGTTTATCGAGAAAAGTGCGAGGAAACAGTACATTCAGAGCGGCAGAAATTGAAATACTCATTTGAGAATTTCATTCATAAAAACAAAGCTTGGAACAGCTACTCTGATGAATTTAAAGCTGAATATCAAGCTCTTCGTAAGGAGTTCGTAAAACAGTCTGCCGATATGCTCCGCAGATTTGAAAAGGAGGGCGGTTCGGAATTAAAGAAAACGATTTTGAGGTATTTTTATGATATTAACAGCAAGAGAGAAGAATTAGAAAGCAGAGCGAAAGAATACCTTCTGAAAAGCTAATGCCAACCCGTATAACTTTGCCTTATTTAGTAGAGTGAGGCTATAACCTCATAACCTTTTGGCAACAGAACAAATAATAAAGGCGGTGCTGCATATAACACCGCCTTCATATTATTAGTTAAAAGTTTCCATAAAAGCAGCTTTGAGTTCATCAACGCTCTGATACCTATTCCTTGTATCAGGAGCAAGTCCTTTTAATACAAACTGTTTAATTTTCTCGTCACGAATTCTGTCGATGTTCTGTAAACCAGTCATCACAAACAGAATAACACGGGTTAATGCATATGTTTCATATACCATTGAGAAATTTGAAAAGCCAACTACTCGTAGATTGCTGTCATTAAGAGAACCTTTGATTTCACTATCCAAGCTTGTTAATGTGCTATCCGGTTCTTTAACCAGCCCGAAGTCCGACAGTTTCACAATGCAGCTTCCATCATCATAATGAACTAACAAGATATTCGTTAAGCTCAAATCTCTATGCAAATAACCTTTGCTGTGAACATAGGACAGACCTTTGAATATTTGATAGGATATGCTTTTTCTTTTTGACAGTTCTAAATCAGAGTGGTGGGTAATGAACTTATAGAGTGTTTCGTCAGCACATTCAGCGTAATACTCATTTTTAGCTTCGTCATATTGATATACTTCCAAAATATAAGGAGAATGAAGTTCTCTCATAACTTCGTATTCTCTTCTGAAACGATCAAGTTCCTTTGGGGTCAGTTCTCTTTGGGGTTTTATCATAGGCAGTTCCTCCTTTCTACAAGATAGAAGTAATCACAAAATGGCAT
>JAGBFZ010000157.1 GCA_018110855.1 Oscillospiraceae bacterium | reverse complement strand
GAGGGTAAATTTACATTCACAGCATTAAAATGCACTGTATGCTTTGCAGGCTTTGCGAGAGGAGCAGATAAACGAAAAAGACTTGTGCTTACTGCGGAAGAGTACACGAAAATGGCTATATCTGCCCAAACAAGCCTAAGAAATTCAAGAATAAAACTAAAAAAGACAAATTCCGTTCTACAATTGTTTGGCAGAAGAAACGAAATACAATAGCAGAGCGGGACTTGTGGTTGTGCCGAATATGTCTTGAGCAGGGGCATCTTAACAGCGACAGTCTGCAAGTGCATCACATCACGCCTTTAGCTGATGATTATTCCTTAAGGCTTGAGGATAGCAATCTCATTACACTTTGCCCCTTTCATCATGAACAAGCAGAGTGCGGACAGATATCCGCCGAGCATCTTCGGGAGTTGGCAGGTACCCCCCCGGTACCTGAGGACAATTCGGATAAAGCGTTTTAGACGACGCCTGCCCTCTGTTAACGAAAAAGTTGTAAAATGAAAATTTCGAATAGGTGATAAAATGGCAAGACCTTGTAAGTCTGCGAAAGTGCTTACGGATAAATCGCAGACTATTGCTGAAATAAATGCGAGAATTGAAGGCGAAAACAGTCTCAAAGGCAGCGGAAAATTACCTATTGCGCCTGAGTGGTTTTCGGAAAGACAGAAAGATACGTTTGATTTGATCGTATCGGAACTTAAGGCTTCTGATATACTTTGCAGGCTTGATACCTGGATTTTACAGGAATGCGTTCTTGCTATAGATAATCTTGAGTATATCGGAAGGGCTTGCAATAATGCTGAGGAGAAAGATATTATTTTTGACAGAAATATTCTTGCGGCTAAGGAAAAATACACGAAGATACTGTTTCGGTGCTGTAATGAGCTGTCGCTGTCTCCGCAGTCGAGGGCTAAGATAGCTAATATCAATTCGCAGGCGGCTGATGACGGTACGGCGCTGCTTAAACAGATTCTTTCGGGAAATGCAGACGTTGAGGAGGAATGAGGTTTATGGATATAGAAATCAGAGCGGACGGAAGTCTGCATATTGAAGGGTATGTGAATGCTGTTGAGAGAGACAGCAGGACGGTTATTTGTCCCGAGTGCGGCAAGTGTGTCGAGCAGATCAGGGCGGGAGCTTTCGGTGAGGCTCTGAGAGCGTCCAAAAATGTTGATATCCTGCTCAATCACGACAAAAAGAGAAAGCTCGGCAGCACTTCCGAGGGAACGCTTTCGCTTTATGAGGATAACATCGGGCTGAGGGCTTCAGCGGATATTTCCGATGCGGAGGTTGTTGAAGAAGCGAGGGCAGGCAAGCTTAGGGGCTGGAGCTTTGGCTTCAGAAAGCTTGCAAGCGAGATTGAGAACAGGGCGAATGCTGTTCCGAGGAGAATTGTTACTTCTATGGCTCTGAGCGAGGTTTCGCTTATTGATGACAGATATACTCCCTGCTATGCGGGTACATCTATCGAACTGAGAGCTGACGGTGAGACGGACGAACATGAGGTGAGGTCTAACGAGGAGGAAATACAGCTTCGTGAAACTCACGAGGAAAAGCCCGAGGTGCATAACGAGTGGTGCGAGCCTTATCTGAAATGGCTTGAAATTATGTAAATATGATCTATTATTGGGAGCGAGTATATATATTATGAAAAAAATACCAACAATTTTCAAGCGTGAATTTGAAGACGGTCACGTGGTAAGGGTATTGCCCGAAGTTACGGAGGGGCTGGAATATGTTCTGAAATACGGCATTGCTACGGTGAAATTTGACGGGGCTTGCTGTGCGGTCATTAACGGGAAACTTTACAAGCGCTATGACGCTAAGAACGGCAAGCCTGTTCCCGAGGGGGCTATTCCGTGTCAGTTATCGCCCGATCCTGTTACGGGACATTTTCCACACTGGGTGTCTGTTGATGAAAATGACCCTGCTGACAAGTGGTTTGTTGAGGCATACAGACATACGTTAAGGACTATTGTCGCAGGATTCACCAGAGACGGTGGGCTTGTGGACGGCACATATGAAGCTGTTGGGAGGCATTTTAACGGAAATCCCTACCACATAGAATGCGACTATCTTATTCCCCACGGAGCTGATTACATCAAAGTCGGCAGGACATTTGAGGATATACGAAAATATCTGGAACAGAACGAGATCGAAGGCATTGTGTTCTGGATTTGTGGACACCCTGCTGCGAAAATAAAAAGGTCTGATTTTGGGTTTGAATGGGGAGGCAGGAAATAATGAACTTTTTGAATATAAGAACTGTTTTCATATTGATATTTATTATTCTTACGGTTGCGCACATCGCATATCTGCATTATCAGATAAGAAAGTTGAATGAGAAAATTATTAAGCTGAGGTGTGGCATTCTGAATATAATCAGAGCAACAACTAATATTCATATTCCTGACGAATGGATGAAATAATCATTTTTGTGAGGTCACGAAATAGATATGTGGTTATTTCAATTTTGGAAACAACCATTTCCATTTCGGAAACTGCTGCATTTTTGGCATAGTTTCGATTTAATACAGTTCACAAGCGTTCTGCTCCTTCGGGGGCGGGACGCATTTTTTATGCCCAAAGCGGAGGGCGT
>JAGBFZ010000156.1 GCA_018110855.1 Oscillospiraceae bacterium | reverse complement strand
CGAATGCAGGCATTTTGTTTCTATTTTTGCTGTATTTTTGATTTCCTTCAATGTAAAGACCTCCGATCGTTGATAGTGAAAGTGTTTTTCACCGCATTCTTATATATTATAGCATATTATTTATTTTAAGTCAATTTTACAGCAAAAATTTTCTTCAATTATTTCAGATTATTATAATGGGACGAAGAAAACTTATTTTATGTACATATGACGGTACATTTTGGAGATATTCCCATTGTCCTCATGTACATCGCAATAGTATTCCCAGCCGTATTTTTCATAAAAGCCGTTTAATGAGGTTATGAGGTAAAGCACATCATAACCCAGCCTGTGAAGATCGTCACAGACATAATTCAGAAGATATCCCGCCATGTTATTGCCCCGATGGGATTTTTCCACAAATACTGCGCATACATTCGGCGCAAGATCCCTGCGATCATGAAAATCATTCTCTATAACGCCCATTCCCGCAATAATACCGCCGTTTTCTTCAATTATGTACCATTGGGGAACGCCATTTTTAGTGCCGACACATTCCTTCATGCTTTCAAGATATGCCTCTTTGGGTATGCCCCATTTTTCGTTGAACCATTCTGCGGCTTTTTCTGTCTTTTCGGGACAGTCTCGGAGCAAAGTTACCTTTGGAGCTTCCATAAAATTATCCTTTCATCTTTTCTGTCAGCGACAGGAATTTTTTCTCGGAAAGTATCTCATGCGTAATGAATTTTCCGTTATAAAACAATGCTGATACTGTCCATGCTGTGGGAGCGTTCTTCGCCTTTTGGGCGCTGTCGATATGCACACTTCTGAACGGAATGTTATTTTCCTTTGCAGTATTCTCTATGATCGGTACATACTTGGCGTTGAAGGGACATTGACAGGAGTAATAGAGTACAAAACCCTCATTATCGGTTATGGGGTGCTTTACGCTTTCTCTGAATTTCGGAGGTTCATTTTTTTCATCAAAGGGGAGATACATCAGCGTAAAATACGGCTCTGCCGCGTCACATTCCTTAAATCCCATAAAGCCTAAGAATTTAGAGTCGGAAAGAAATGGCATTTTCTTTTTTGAGGAAATCACGCAAAGCCCCTTTCTGCCTTTTTCTCTGCTGTCGGAAATACAGCGTTCAAGAAGCTCTCTGCCATAGCCATGCCCTTTGAGCTGACCCGATACCCAGAAGCAGTCGATAAACATATAGCCATTAGCGTCAATGGGCGCCCATGCGTTTTCGGCAGGGATATATTCGATAAAGCATTTTCCCCGTGCGTCCGCTTTGAGAAACACAAGTCCCTCTTCAAAGCGTTCCCGAAGCCATTGCTTTTTTGAGATGACCTGAGGATCGTTGTTGTTGGAAATTGCGCAGCATATATGCTCCGAAGTGAGGTTCTCCTTATTAAGTGATATAAAATCCATAATTATCCCCCATAATTATAATAAAAATTCCAGCTGACAGTCGCATGGCTCTTTCTGAACATGATATTCACTGTATTCCTCAGCTTCGATACATCCCATAGCCTTGTAAAAGCTTTGACTTTCCACAGAGGAATGAGAGGAAATATACAGCTTTTCTCCGCCATGCTCCTTTGCCCATTGTGCTATGAGACGAAAGAGCTGTTTTCCGATACCCATGCCCCGAAGCTCCTCGGTAACGTGAATACACGAAAGCTCTATATACTGATTCTGTGTGCCGAAAGCTTTGCTTTCCGCCGAAGCAAATCCCGCAAGCTTTGTATCCTGAAAAGCGCCATAAACAACGCCCCCTGTATTCACCGTGTTTTTAAGACATTTTACAAGATATTCAAACTCCTTTTCACCCCAGTCCTCCGTAAAGGGATTGTCGATAACGACCCATTCTCCGCTGATTTTTCTAAGGCACTTTGTGACCTCCTGATGACGGTGAAAATCTCTGAACAGGTCCATATTTATCATTTCTTCCGTAAGCCTTTTGTATTCCATATTATTAACATCTTCCTTTCTGTAAATGACACGAAAATCCTGAAAAATAACGGGCATATCCTCGGAAAATTCGTAGCCCAGCTCCTTGCCTTCTTCTGTGAAGAAAGCTCTGTGACCATCCTGCCATGACTGTAAATTCTCATCCTCGCCCTCACGGCTGCATATTTCATATGTGATATCCTTAAAGGGGATTATTGTTACCGCTGTTGTTTCAATAACGCATTTGGGATCGCCGTTCCAGTCTGTAACAATGCTCAGCTCGCCCTTCTGCGGGATCTTATCTCCCTCAAGCTCATAGCCCCAAAGACTGCTTGAGGTCGCCATTTTCCGCCCCTCAAGCACCAGACGAAGCAGCTCGTTTGCCCAGTATTCCGTCATCTCAAAATGAAAACATTCGGAATATCTCAATTCAGTGTCTCTGCTTGTATCTTTTAAAAAATCCTGCCAGAATTTTTCTGCTTTTTCATTTTCAAACATCTTAGTCCTCCCATATTCTTGAATCCATATTAAACACAAGCAGCCATTTGCCGTCATTCTTTTTCCAGACAGACGCAACGTGGAATTTTCCTGCGAGATCGGCGTTATCGGGAGTATCGGCTGTTGTTTTCACGATATAATGCACAGCTGTGATATCATCACCTTCTGCTGTAACCTCAAAATCGGTTATTTCAAAATCCGAGATACCGAAATCGGCTATCAGCTCTGTATATTCCGCTCCCAAGCAGCGGTACCCACCGCAGACCATTACAGCAT
>JAGBFZ010000155.1 GCA_018110855.1 Oscillospiraceae bacterium | reverse complement strand
ATTTACGGCAGCTGTACAAAGGACAGCCTGCTTCTGATGAATGAAACCTTCTCCACCACGTCCTTTGAGGAAGGATACTATATTGCAAAGGATTCTGTTCGGGCACTGTTAAAGAAGCAGGTCAGAACGATTTACAACACTCATATGCACAAGCTGGCTGCTGATACGGACGAGCTGAACAAGGCAGGCGGAAAGGCAAAGGCTGCTTCGCTAATCGTGAAGAATGAGGGCAACAAGAGGTCATTCAAAATCGAGATCGCACCGCCCGAGGGTATGTCGTATGCTATGGATATAGCGGAGAAATATGGTGTTACTTATGATATGCTGGTGGAAGATTTGGTATGAGAATAAAATGTTGCTCAAATAAAAACAAACAATGAATTTGCTGGGCGGATTTTTACACAGGTTATGTGATATTATTATAATAGGGAGTAAAAAATCCCGAATTATAAAGATGGAGGGTAACATTATGAGCGGTATTTTTGATGATGATATTTTTGATCTGAACGGTGACGGTGAAGTGGATTTCTTTGAACAAGCTCTTGCTTACAATATTCTGATGGAGGACGATGAAGAGGAGGACTCCTTTGACAGTGATTATGATTCGGATTACGATGATGAGTAATTTAGACATATGTCTGTTGCAGGAATTTCAAGCATTGAATAACACAGGAATTAACCGGCATCGTTTCCATTGATAGGATAATGAAGCTTATCCGTAATTTTGCGAAGGAAATTTTGAACCTTATAGAACGATATCTACGAAAGAAGGACCGGATTAAAATGAACAAAGACAAATATGCACTTGATTTAGAGAGGGCTATTTTCAACTGGTACTATGGCGGTGATAATGCTGCACCGGAATCGGTTTTTAATGCTGTTGCAAATGGACTGAACAATGATATGCAGATGATAGTACAAATTGAACTTTCCGAGGCTATACTTCAGGCGATCGGAGATCCCGAAAAAGCAAAAGTCGGTGATACTTTTTCATTAAAAGAGGGCTTACCGATAAAGTTCCGACATATTGCGGCAGATGAAGATGGTCATTACTTTATTCCTCTTTTTACAAGTCAGGAAGAGATGAATAAAGGAGGGGCGTATTCCTCGATAAATCAATCTCTGAAATCATTGTTTGAAGCGGTGGATAACTGGCCTGACTGTGTTGGATACATTATCAATCCCTGGGACCGTAAGCTTTTTTTGAGAAAGAATTATATTAAAATGCTTTTGGCATACAAGCCCAAATCCCATATTTCCTTTGTGAAGGGCAGCGTCATTGATATGCATGTTGATGCAATAGTCAACGCAGCAAACAGCAGCCTTCTCGGCGGCGGGGGTGTAGATGGAGCCATTCATATGGCAGCAGGTCCGGAATTGCTGAAGGAATGCAGAAAGCTTAATGGCTGCAATACCGGTGAAGCGAAAATAACAGGCTCATACAATATTAAGCACGCTGATCATATTATCCATACGGTAGGTCCTGTTTACAGCGGAAAGAAAGAAGATGCGGAGCTGCTTGCCGCTTGCTATACCAATTCATTAGATCTTGCACTGGAAAACGGATGTAACAGCATAGCATTCCCCGGGATCTCCACAGGTGTATATGGTTATCCGATACAAGAGGCTGCAACGGTATCTTTACTTGCAGCAGCCAAGTGGCTTGATGCACACCCCGATACAGTAATGAACATCTATTTCTGCTGCTATAGAGATGATGAAATGGCTGCATATATGGCTTTTTTGAGGAAGTAATAATAGTGAGTTTGATGTGCTGCTTTTTAGAGCAATATGATAAGAGCATATGATTTGAGAGGTGTATTGTGATGAAGAATTATTACCTTGATGGTATGATGGGACTTATTGTCGGTGACGCTCTCGGCGTGCCTTATGAATTTTCATGGAGGGAAAAGCTTGCAGAAAATCCTGCTACAGATATGATCGGGTATGGTACATATAATGTTCCCGCAGGAACATGGTCCGATGACAGCAGTATGGCACTTGCAACCCTTGACAGCCTGAGAAACGGCTATGACCCCGAGGATATAATGCGGAATTTTGTGGATTGGCTGAAAAACGGTGAATACACACCGTTCGGAGAGGTGTTTGACGTTGGCTGCACCTGTTCGAGGGCAATTGAGAATTATTCGACAAATGGAGATATCAACAACTGCGGTTGCGGAAATCCAAATGATAACGGCAACGGTTCGCTTATGAGGATACTTCCTGCCTGCATTTATTTCTATGAAAAAGAGAAGATCGGCAGATTATCAATAAACGAGATAATTGAGAATATCCATACTATCTCGGCACTTACTCACGCACATCTGAGAAGCAACATTGCTTGCGGTCTGTACTATTATTTGGTCAAAGAAATGATAGACGACAGCGGCAGTATAAATGAGAGGTTGCAGAGCGGTTTCGATAAGGGATTTGCTTTTTATGAAGCTGATGCAAAAAATTCAGAGGAGCTTTCTTATTATGATCGCTTGAGAAATATTTCAGAATTTGCACAGCTTCCCGACAGTGAGATTCAAAGTTCGGGATATGTGGTTGCTTCCTTCGAGGCTGCTGTATGGTGTCTATCAACTACAAGTGATTACCGCAGCTGTGTTCTGAAAGCTGTTAATCTGGGAAGAGATACCGATACT
>JAGBFZ010000154.1 GCA_018110855.1 Oscillospiraceae bacterium | reverse complement strand
TGAAGGCTACCACACCCGCTGTATTGCCAGCAAATATGTCAATGTGACCCGCAATTATTTTGAAAAGAAAAATATGGACGTGGATATCGTAAATATCGAGGGAAGTGTCGAGCTTGCCCCTCTCCTCGGTTTGTCCCATGCCATTGTGGATATCGTTGAAACAGGAACGACCCTCAAGGAAAACGGACTTGAGGTTTATGAATACATATGCCCCATCTCCGCAAGACTTATCGCAAATATGGTAAGCCTGAAGCTACGCAAGGAGGAGATAGAGAAGCTCATATCCGCAATTGAAGCAAATATCTGATGAAAGGAATCGCAGAAAAATGATAAGAAAGATCATAGCCGACGGCACAGCCGAGGTTCAGTTTTTAAAGGAAGTTGAAAAGCGCAACGGGGAGACCGACAAAAGGATATCCGAGATAGTTTCCGAAATAATCGACAATGTCAAGGAAAACGGCGATAAAGCAGTAAACGAATATACGGAAAAATTTGACGGAAAGCTTCCCGAGTATTATGAGGTTCCTCTGGACGTTATCCACGAGGCAATGAGCAATGCGGACGAAGCCTTTGTAAATGCCCTTTTGAATGCCATGGAAAATATCACCGAGTTCCACAACAGGCAGAAGGAGCAGAGCTTCATTGATGCCAAGGAAAACGGCTGTATTCTCGGACAGCGTGTAAGGGGACTTGACAGAGTAGGACTTTATGTTCCCGGAGGAACAGCAGCATATCCCTCCTCGGTGCTTATGAACGCAGTTCCCGCAAAAATCGCGGGAGTTAAGGAAATAATCATGGTAACACCTCCCGGCAAGGACGGTAAGCCCAATCCCGATATTCTCACCGCAGCAGCAATTGTGGGCGTTGACAGAGTGTTCATGTGCGGAGGAGCGCAGGCGATCGCAGCACTTGCATACGGTACCGAACAGATACCCAAGGTGGATAAGATCGTAGGACCCGGCAATATATTTGTAGCTACTGCCAAAAAGCTCCTTTACGGCAAGGTGGATATCGACATGATCGCAGGACCCAGCGAGATACTTATTGTAGCCGATG
Organism: Oscillospiraceae bacterium; assembly: GCA_018110855.1. Classification (GTDB taxonomy): domain Bacteria; phylum Bacillota; class Clostridia; order Oscillospirales; family Ruminococcaceae; genus Huintestinicola. The sequence goes on along the minus strand of JAGBFZ010000154.1, from coordinate 6,330 downwards.
ATTCCGCAGACCCCGCATATCTCGCCGCCGACCTTATGAGTCAGGCGGAGCATGATAAGCTTGCCTCTGCAATACTTATCACCACCGGCGAAAGAATTGCAGACGAGACCTCCGCAGAGCTTGAGAAGCAGATGGCAGCTCTTTCAAGAAATGAGATAATCCGCTCTTCCATCGACAATTACGGAGCAGTAATTGTAACCGATTCAATTGACAGAGCCTTAGAGCTTGCAAATTCCCTTGCACCCGAGCATCTTGAGATACAGGTTGAAAATCCCATGAGCTATCTTGGAAAGCTGAATAACGTAGGCTCTGTTTTCATGGGACAGTACAGCCCCGAGCCTTTGGGAGATTATTTTGCAGGACCCAACCACGTTCTCCCCACCAGCGGAACAGCAAGATTTTTCTCACCCCTTTCCGTAAACAGCTTTGTAAAGCGTTCTCAGTTCATTTATTATACCGAGCAGGCTCTCCTTGACGCTAAGAACGATATCGTGTGCATTGCCGAAAAGGAAGGACTCACCGCCCATGCTCACGCAGTAAAGATCAGATTCGAAAAATAAAAATATCTGAAAGGCGGAATTAAAATGGCTTACGAGCTTAATAAGAAGCTTAAAAGCATTGAGCCCTACGATCCGGGCACAGGCGATTATCCCATCAGACTTGACGCAAACGAATCCTGCTTTAATATTACCGATAAGCTGGGAGAAGTGATAAGCGAAGCAGTAAAAAAGGTTGAATTTAACCGTTATCCCGACCCAGCCGCAAAGGAAGTAACAGAAGCCTTTGCAGCATTTTACGGATTAAAGCCCGAGCACTGTACCGCAGGAAACGGCTCCGACGAGCTTATTTCACTTATCCTCAGCTCATTTCTGGATAAAGGAGATACGGTGGTGACTCTTTCCCCCGATTTTTCCATGTATGCCTTTTACGGCTTCATAAACGAGCTGAAAGTCAAGAATATGCCCAAGGAGGAAGACCTGAAAATAGATGTGGGTAAGGTGGCAGAGTTCTGCAATAATAACGATGTCAAAGCGATAATATTTTCAAATCCCTGCAATCCCACCTCTCTCGGAGTACGCAGACAGGATATAATCAGGCTTGTGAAGAATGTGTTCTGCCTTGTTATCGTGGACGAGGCATATATGGATTTCTGGGGCGAAAGCGTCCTTGATATGACCGAGGAGCTTGATAATCTCATAGTGCTGAAAACCTGCTCCAAGAATATGGGAATGGCAGCCCTGAGACTTGGCTTTGCCGTAGCGGGAGAGACTATCACCTCAGCACTGAGAGGAGCAAAATCCCCCTATAACGTTAATGCCATAACACAGGCAGCAGCAGCGGCAGTACTTCGTCATAAGCCCATGATAATGGAATACACCGCAGAGCTTATCCACAGTCGGAAAATGCTTCAGGCGGCAGTGACAGAGCTTGCGGAGCGGTATTTTGTAATAGAAAAGGTCTACGATTCCGTGACCAATTTCATATTCATAAGAACACCCAAGGCAAAGGAGATATGCGAAAGGCTTCTCCAAAAAGGTATCTCAGTCAGATATATGGGATCATATCTCCGTGTTACCGCAGGAACGGAGCGGGAAAACAGCATATTCCTGAGTGAATTCAAGGAAATACTCTCCCTGCTGTAAAAAGAAAGGAGCATGAAAATGCGGACAGCCGAAATATCAAGAAACACCAAGGAAACAAAGATAAGCGTAACATTAAACCTTGACGGACAGGGCAGACATGATATCAGTACAGGCATTGGCTTTTTCGACCATATGCTCACCGCCCTCTGCGTGCACGGCGGCTTTGATATGGATATCCATACCGACGGCGACCTTTACGTTGACGGACATCACTCGGTGGAGGATACGGGCATAGTCTTAGGACAGGCGTTCAAATCGGCTCTGGGAGATATGAAGGGAATTGCCCGCTATGGCACAAGCTTTATCCCCATGGACGAAAGTCTTGGCTTCTGCTGCCTCGATATCAGCAACAGACCCTTCCTCGTGTATGAATGTTCCTTCTCCGACCCGAGAACAGGAACCTATGACAACTGCCTTACCGAGGAATTTATGAGAGCTTTTGCCTATAACGCAGGTATAACTCTCCATCTGAAATGTCCCTACGGCACCAACGACCATCACAAAAACGAAGCTATGTTCAAGGCGCTTGCTCACGCATTAAAGGACGCAGTAAAAATAAACGGGGGAGAGATACTTTCCACCAAAGGGGTGTTATAATGATCGCAATAGTTGATTACGGCGCAGGAAATATTTTTTCCGTAAAAAACGCCATGGATTATCTGGGACTGCCCGCAGAGCTTACAGCAAAGCCCGAGGATATTAGAAACGCCGATGGAATAATACTTCCCGGTGTAGGCGCATTTCCATGGGCAATGAATATGCTCTCGCAGTCGGGGCTTGTTGACGTTATAAAGGAAGAAGCGGTCAAAAAGCCTTTCCTTGGAATATGCCTCGGAATGCAGCTTATTTTCTCAAAGGGCTATGAATTTGAGGAAACAAGCGGTCTTGGACTTATTGACGGTGAAGTTAAGCTGATGACACCCGATAATCTATCCATTCCCCATATCGGCTGGAACAGGCTTGATATCAACAGGGAATGTCCGTTGCTTAGCGGTCTCGGGGACGATGAATATGTATATTTCGTACATTCCTATGCAGCCGAATGTGCAGATGAAAATGTAGCCGCATACTGCGAATACGGAAATAAGGTAACAGCGCTTGTACATAAGGGAACCGTCTACGGCGCACAGTTCCACCCAGAAAAGAGCGGAAAAACGGGACTGAAAATTCTCCGCAATTTCGCAGAGCTTATCAAATAAAGGAGGCGCCGTAATGCTTGCAAAAAGAATAATCCCATGTCTTGACGTGCGTGAGGGAAAGGTAGTAAAGGGAATAAACTTTGTGGGAATAAAGGAAGTGGGCGACCCCGTCGAGTGCGCCGCAGAATATGACGCACAGGGAACCGATGAAATTGTATTTCTCGATATCACTGCCTCTCACGAGGGACGTGGAACCATGCTTGACGTTGTCCGCAGAACAGCCCAAAAGGTGTTCGTGCCGCTGACAGTAGGCGGGGGAATACGAACAATAGACGATTTCAGAGATACCCTCAGAGCGGGAGCGGATAAGGTCTCGGTAAATTCCGCAGCAGTAAAAAATCCCCAGCTTATCAGAGAAGCAGCGGATATATTTGGCTGTCAGTGCGTGGTGGTTGCCATAGACGCAAAGAAATGCCCCGACGGACATTATACCGTTGTAATAAACGGCGGCAGAATAGATATGGGCATTGACGCAGTAGAATGGGCAAAAAAGGCGGAGGAGCTTGGCGCAGGAGAGATACTTCTCACATCAATGGATACAGACGGCGTAAAGGGCGGCTTTGACCTTGATATGCTGAATGCCGTGTGCAGTGCAGTAAAGATACCCGTTATCGCCAGCGGCGGCTGCGGCGCATTGGAGCATTTTACCGATGTGTTTGAAAAAACGGGAGCAGCAGCAGCTCTTGCAGCGTCACTGTTCCATTATAAGGAGCTTACCGTGGGACAGGTAAAGTCGGAGCTTAAAAAGCATAATATCCCCGTCAGGATGGTGTAAAATGGGACATATAGAAGAAACAAGCGAGCTTATGCTCGACTGGGAAAAGATAAACAGCATATCATCGGAGAATCATGTTATCCCCGTAGCAGTGCAAAATATGAATACAAAAGAGGTCATTCTCATCGCCTATGTAAATAAGCAGGCGCTTGAGGAATCCATAAAGCTGAGAAAGGTAATATTATGGAGTACCTCAAGAAATAAGCTCTGGTTCAAGGGGCAGGAGTCGGGAAATACCTTCACTCTCCATCGTATACTTGTAAACTGCGAGCAGAATTCCCTTGTTTTTATGGCAACTCCCGACAAGGGCGGGATATGCCATACAAGCCATAACGGCGTACCCAATAATTGCTATTACCGTGAGCTTGACATGAATACAATGAAGCTGAAAAATCTCAATGATTGATATTATAATAATAGCACATTTGTTTTAATTTGTCAATATACAATATAAACAAAAAATCCCACTGACTTTGTATTAGCTTAAAAGTCAGTGGGATCAGTTTATTAATCAGCCTTTTCGATTTTTATGCTGTGAAGATTGAGACCACTCTGAGCGAAATAAATACGGATAGTGGTAAAGCGTGAGAAGCAGTGGGTAGTGCCCTCAAAGGAAACGGGAAGACCGCCCGTACCGTTCCATGTAAAGGTGCCGAAAGGAGTACCCATGCTGAAAATGGTAACAGGTATCTGAGCCAGCTCGCTAAGCTCTGAGCTGCCCGTAAGAGTAAAGCGGTACAGACCAAGATCGGAAACATCGAGAGCAAAAATGAAGTCGCAGCCTCGGTCGGTGCGTATATCCTTACCATCAATAACAAGACTGCCGTCAATCTTGTAGAAGGTAACATTATCAGTGCTGTCCGAGCCGTTTTCATCAGGACGGTTAATGATCTCCACCTCATCGGCATTTCCGCATATCCTGTCCATAGCATGAGTGTTCAGCAGGAAGGAGCAGATGTTCAGAGCGTTTCTCTGAAGCTCTGCACGGGTGAGAGAGCCGCTTTCAAGAGATGAAAGAGTGTTGTCATTGTTATTTCCGCCGTCAGCGCAGACCATGTAAACATCGTTCTGAGCCTTTGCCATTGCCGCAAAGTTTGATTTATCAACAGCCATTCCACGCTCGTTGATGTTAGCCCACCAGTCAGTCATAACAAAGCCCTTGAAGCCCCATTCGTTACGAAGAATAGTTGTGCAGAGATCGTAATTTCCCGCAGACCATAAGCCATTGACCGAATTATAGCTTGTCATAATGGAATCTGCGCCGCCTTCGGAAACAGCTATCTCAAAGCCCTTGAGATAAATTTCCCTCAAAGCCCTCTCCGATACCGCAGAATCCAGATAATGCCTGTTTGTCTCCTGATTATTTCCGCAGAAATGCTTGATAGTACCCGTAACGCCCTCAGAGTGAAGACCTTTAAGCTCTGCGGCAGCAATTATACCCGTAAGATAGGGGTCCTCGGAGAAATATTCAAAGTTTCTGCCGTTTAAGGGGTGACGGTGAATGTTCATACCGGGACCTAAAAGGCAGTCAACCTTGTTAGCGGACATTTCTCTGCCCATATATTCAAAAAGCTCGGAAACAAGGGGCTTGTTGAAGGTAGAAGCGATAAGTGTGCCGTTCGGCAGGCTGAATGCCTTTGTGCCGCAGTCAAGCCTCATGCCCGAAGGACCGTCTGAGCAGCAGCCACAGGGGATGCCCATAGCGGAGAGACTGTCCGAAACTCCACCGAAAGCCGCCGCAGTTCCGGCTGTGACCTTGGGACTGCCCATGCCTTCTCCTCGAATAATGCAGGAAAGATCATAGTCCGAAAGCTGAGCGATAAATTCCTCAAGTGAGCTTTTGCCATTTATGACATCAGATAGCTTAATACCCCTGTCGCCTGTATAGGGAATTTCCTTGGGAATACTATTCATACGGCGTTCCGATTCGTTTATTTCGGAAAGGGGAACGTCCTCATATTTTACACAAAGTCTGCCGTTCTCGGAAACAGGTCTCATTCGTTTGAAGGGGATAACAGGAGCCATAGCCTGTTTCAGCTGCTTAACAGCCTTTGTTTCGGGAATATCAAAGGAAAGATATTCCACGCAGCTTCTGACATCTGTTCCGCAGAAAAGCTTATATTCACCCTTTTCAAGCACATAGCAGAAACGATGACCCGATGCTCCCGAATCATCGTAGGAGGCAAGATCGGAGAATTTAATTTCAAAGGTTATTTCCTGAGTCTCGGAGGGAGCAAGAAGCCTTGTCTTTTCAAAGCCGCAGAGAACCTTTTCAGGCTTGCCAAGCTTTCCCTGAGGAGCGCCGGCATAAAGCTGAACTACTTCCTTGCCGCTTCTGTCGCCGATATTTTTAACAGAGACAGTCAGTTCAGCCTTATCCGAATAAATCTGAGATGAAACAGGCTTTATTTCAAACTCGGTGTAGGAAAGACCGAAGCCGAAGGGATACATTACCTTTTCGGGAGCAAAGGTCTCGAAATATCTGTATCCGACATAAATATCTTCGGCATAAAAATTCCTTTCATTATCACCGAAATACTTGTCCGAGGGGTGATCGGAAACGGAACGGGCAATAGTGTCGGGGAGCTTTCCGGAGGGGGAGACCTTACCCGTAAGCACATCGGCAGTTCCGAGACCTCCCACCATGCCGCCCTGCCATATATAAAGCACAGCGTCGGGAGAATATTTCTCCACAAAGCTCATATCAATGATG
>JAGBFZ010000019.1 GCA_018110855.1 Oscillospiraceae bacterium | reverse complement strand
TACATAGCTTACACCCTCCTTAGATTTCGTAATTTTCGGGCTTCTGAGCAGCGTGGTTGTGCTCGGAGCCTGCATATACTCTGAGACGAGTAAGAGCTGCTCTGCCGATAGTGTTGTTGGGGAGCATGCCGTTTACTGCGATCATCATTGCTTTTTCGGGATTCTTCTTCATCATTTCGCTGTACTTAGTCTCCTTGAGACCGCCGATCCAGCCTGTGTGCCACTTGTAGGTCTTCTGCTCAAGCTTCTTGCCTGTGAGAACAGCCTCAGCGCAGTTGATGATGATAACGTGGTCGCCGCAGTCAGCGTGAGGAGCAAATGTGGGCTTGTGCTTGCCGCGGAGGATCGAAGCAGCCTGAGCAGCTACACGACCGAGGGACTTGCCGGAAGCATCAAGTACATACCACTTACGGCTGATTTCATTAGCCTTAGGCATATAAGTTGACATAGTCGATTTCTCCTTTTTAATATAGTATAGTAAAAATTGCCGCATAGACGTTGGTACCGCCCTGCACGCAACTCGATCATTCACAGGGAACTCATACCTTTTCTTTACACAACATTATTTATTATACACACTGCTTGTACGTTTGTCAAGAGGTTTTTGCCCGAATTTCTAAAATATATCCCCGATTCTCTTTAAATCTCTGCATTTTGCTCGATTTCTCTCCGATTCTCTTTTTTGATTTCAGATAGTATTATAGCTGAAAAAAAGTTTATTTATCTGCATTTTTGCCCTTAAATGCGCATATATCTGTGTTAATCCGTTTAAGGCGGAAATGATTTTGTTCGGAGGTAATTCATTTGAACGGAAACGAGCTTAATAATATGACAAGACGCTATAAGGAAGAAATGATGCGGCTTTACAGAAAGAGCAATGCAAATCAGGAAACTCCGTCTCAGAGCAGTAAGCCCATGCAGCAGCCTGCATCTGCACAGAATAATATGACCACGGAGCAGCCCGAGGAGCGCCCTGCTCCCATGCAGCAGACTATGCCTCAGCCTGCGCCCCGTACCGTTTCGGAACAGAAAAGTATGCAGGCGCAAAGCCCCGCTCCCGCAAATATGACCCGTGATATTGCGGGAACTCCTATTCCGGGAGTGCCCGGGGCTTCGCACTTTTCAGCCTCGACCCCTGCGGATAAGGGTGTTTCTATGCCTGTGACCTGCGAGTGCAGATTCCCTTCGGCGGAGAGCATTATCGAAAGCATTGCGGGAATTCCCGTTCATCCCATTATCCGTCCCGAGGATAATCCTTCCCCCGTATATCCCGGCAGCACGCCCATTCAGCCCCGAAACGACATGGCTTCAAATAATTCCATGAAAAATGTGCCGAATAATCCTATGCAGAATGCGGCAAGAGACATAAACCCCAATATGGGCGGTACCTTTTCGGGACAAGACAAGACCGCCTACAACAGAAATGCCGACACCTCTCTTCGTGGTATCTTCCTGAACGGAGATCCCGAAGCCTCGGCGTATGCTGTCCCTGCCGAAGCGGAAGAGGAGAGAGAGATAATGCCCGATTTTCCTTTGCCGAGAGATTCCGTAAATTCCATTCCCTCAACGGCGGGGTTTACTCCGTCAATGAGCTGGATATCCCTGACGGGGGAGAACAGCTGGGGGTTTCTGCAGTTCGAGGTGTTCACCGCTGGAGGAGCATATCCCGTTCCCGGAGCGGTTGTCATCGTGAAAAAGCTGCTTCCCGCAGGCGTGGGACTTGTGCGGGTTCTGTTCACCGACAGAAGCGGACGCACCCCAACCATCGCTCTTCCCGCACCCTCAGCAGAGCTTTCTCAGAATCCCATGAACACCGCCCGTCCCTTCTCGGAATACAACGTGACCGTAAGAGCAAGAGGATTTTACACCATGAAGGATATCAAGATACCCATTTTTGCAGGAATAAAAACGGTTCAGCTCATAGATCTTATCCCTCTCCCCGAGTATTCGGGAGAAACTCCCATTCAGCCCCGCTCGGAAATGATGAATAATACCATGACCGATACAAACAGCGTGGGCTGACCGCTGAGAAAGGATGGTCGATAAATGACAGGAGAGCCGTTCATTCCCGAATATATTGTAGTTCATCTCGGTGCGCCCGATGATAAGAGCGCCATGAATGTGACCGTTCCCTTTACGGATTACATTAAAAATGTGGCTTCCAGCGAGATATATCCCACATGGCCCGAAAGCGCACTGAGAGCGAATATTTACGCCATCATTACATATGCCCTCAACAGGTATTATACCGAATGGTATCCCTCAAAGGGCTATGATTTTGACATTACAAATGACACACGCTACGATCAGTATTACGTTCACGGCAGAGATATTTTCCAGCCCATAAGCGATATTGTGGACGAAATATTCAATAATTACGTCCGCAGGCAGGGAACGATACAGCCATTGTTCACCGCCTACTGCGACGGAGTACGCACCTACTGCCCCGGTCTCAAGCAGTGGGAAACGGTGGAGCTTGCAAATCAGGGCATGACTCCATATGAGATACTTCAGTATTATTACGGAGATGATATTGAGATAGTGACAAATGCACCCGTTGCGCCGAATATCCCGTCCTATCCCGGAGAAGTTATCGGATTCGGAAGCGCAGGCGATGACGTGGTGCGCATACAGACCCAGCTCAACCGCATTTCCCGGAATTATCCCGCAATTCCGAAGATACCCTATGTAACGGGCAGCTATGATACTCTCACTCAGGATTCGGTCAGGACCTTCCAGCAGGTGTTCGGTCTGCCGCAGACGGGTTCTGTGGATAAATCAACGTGGTACAGGATAAATCAGATATACACAGGCATCAAGCAGCTGGGCGAGCTTACCTCCGAGGGCGTTACCCTTGCGGATTACACTGCTGACGTTCCCGAATTTATGGGACCCGGTCAGTCGGGAGCCAATGTCAGGGTGGTTCAGTATATACTGTCTGTTGTGGGAGCGTATTATGACGCTGTGCCGAGAATTACCATTACGGGCGTTTTCGATGAACCGACCCAGAATGCCGTCAGGGCATTTCAGCAGATATACGGGCTTCCCGAAACGGGTATTGTGGATGCGGAAACATGGGAGGATCTTTATCGTGCCTACAAGGGCATCGCGGACAGCGTTCCTGTTAATCCCGAGGGGGAGGAGATCGTTCTTTATCCCGGCATGATACTCAGAGAGGGTATGCAGAATGATTATGTAAAAACGCTCCAGCAGTATCTTACAGAGATACACACCGCCTATCCTCAGATACCCGCAGTCAGCGATACGGGGTATTTCGGACCCGTCACAAAAAATGCCGTTACTGCCTTTCAGCGTGTATTCGGCATAGCTCCTACGGGCTATGTGGGAGCGGAAACATGGTCGAGGATAGGGGAGATATACAGCGAGGTAAAATATGGATATGTGAAGCCTGCGGGACAGTTCCCCGGCTATACTATAAGGTAAGGGGGAAAAGCATGGCAAACGAAGCAATACCCGTATCACAGCAGACCCATGAGGATAATATCAGAGAGCTTCAGACCTATCTGCGTGAAATTGCAATGAACGAGCCAAGGGTTAGAGCTGTTATTCCCGATGGGGTATACAATGACGCCACAGCTGCGGCAGTTGCGGATTTTCAGCGGCTGAAGGGACTCCCCGAAACGGGGGAGACGGACAAAGCCACATGGGACGCTATTCTTGATACCTACTATGACATAATCTCAAATCTTGCCGACCAGATAGGCGTAAGAACGCTCCCCTCGGTAAATACCGTTCTTTCCTCGGGGGACACGGGCACTGCCATTGTCATCATGCAGGCAATGCTCAACACCCTTGCGGGGCTGTATTTCAACATTCCAGCAAACACTCTCAGCGGTGTGTATGATAATGACACCGTTAAGGCGGTCAAGGCATTTCAGGAGACGGCGGGGCTTTCACCCACAGGAAAAACGGATATCCGCACATGGAACGCTCTTGCGGGGCTTTTCAATGCGACTGTTGTCGCCGAGTACGGAGAAATATAAGCGATCAAACATAAAAAATCTGCTTCGGAATAACTATCCGAGGCAGATTTTTTTATTTCTCCGAAAGCTCTTTAAGCTTTGCTCTGATAAGTTGGAGGGCGTGTTCGGGGCTTTGGGCATTCAAAACGGCGGTCTCCATGGGGCAGAAGCCTGTTCCCGCACGATTTTTTATTGCTTCGGCAAGGGTATCGTATTCGGCGGGGATATGGTATTTCTCGAGAACGGAAAGTGCCTTTCGGCTTATTACCTTGGCGTAAAGCGCTTTAACATCAAGGAGCACATACAGATATGCTGCCGCCATGCCCACCACCTTATCCGCTGCAAAGTATCCCGAAAGGCTTCTGCCTGCGTCAATCAGTTCAAGCAGTGGCTTCACGCCCCGTTCGGTGCTTGTTATGATATCATTGTCACGCACTGCGGCAAGGGTATATTCGTTTTCGGAAAGCAGGTCTTTTGCTTTTATTAGATCTGTGTTCATTTGATTCACGTCCTTGAGATGGTTCTTGACTGGTTGATAAAAAATAAGCTCGATAAATGGGGGTGTTTATTTAAATAAAAGGTGGCAGATGGTGGGAATCGAACCCACGAAATCGCCAAAGAAACCCCGTTAAATGAATTAAACTCGAATCCGTGACCCTGTTACCTCTTCAGCACATCTGCCATATATATTCCGATTGTCGGGCTGTTACAAAATCTATCGGCGCGGAGACAAGACAACCGTCCCGCACATATTAACAGCGCGACCTCGCCGCGGATCTGACACACTTCCAGGGTGTCGTAACCCGCTTCTGATTTGTAGAGCAGATATGCTGCCCGATTTATTACATTATACTCCCCATAGTCTATTTAGTCAAGAGGAAAACTTCTTTCATATAATCACTGCTTTTATCCATAGAACAATTGGTTATAATCTTATGCGGATCCATATAGAATATAAAAAAACAGGAGACGCGAAATGAATCTCCTGAAAATATTTTACAATGATCACATTCTCTCAAGAAGCTCAGCCTTTTTTGCATTGAACTCTGCTTCGGTGATAATGCCGCTGTCGAGCATACCTTTAAGCTGACGGAGATTTTCCGCAGCAGACGAGCTGTCGGACTGTCTGCTAATATCTGCGATCGCCGCAGCCATCATTTCCTGCTGAGCCGCAGGAGACTCAAGGAAGAAGAGATGCTCTGACTTTGAGATAAGTGGCTTTTTCTGAATATATCTCACAATGTCCATGGCAAGAAAAATAACACAGCCGTATCCGCCTACGAACATAACAGCAATAAACCATATGGCAAGTCCTATTATACCTGCTTTGGATAGAAATTTCTTGAAATGCAGATGTGCGTGGACAAAGCCCGGGATCATCGTTATTATTGCTGCAGGGAGAAGCACCGCTGCACCTGCTTCGGCATCGAAAACGGAACCGAATAATAACGCAAGAACCGCAGCGATAAAGCCAAATCCGCCCACAAACATTGTCAGCTTTCTTGTGCTGTTGGTACTGTTGTAAGCCTTCTGTGCCGAAGGGGGCATATCTTCATATCTGATGTAGTCTTTCATAATAAATTCCTTTCATGTTTTTATTATCTTTTAAGATGATTATAACATAAGTTTTATAATAAATCAACTGTTATAATACCCAAAGTTTGATAATAGTTATACTTATTTGTGGTAAACTATTATCAAAAAGGAGGTGTAAATATGGTTGATTTCGGAGCGAAGCTAAAAGAACTTCGTCTGCAGGCAGGGCTTACTCAGAAGCAGCTCGCAGACAGATTATGGCTGTCAAAGGCAACTGTCAGCTATTATGAACAATCTCTGAGATATCCCTCGCCTGAGATACTGGTAAAGCTTGCGGGTGTTTTTCACGTTACAACGGATTATCTGTTAGGGATCGAGGATAAAAAACAGACTATTGATGTGACTGATCTTTCGGATGAGGACATCGAGTTTCTGGAAAATGCCGCTGCGCTGCTGCGGAAGAAGAATTCCTACCGCAGCAGGCCACGGGAAAAAAGCGATGAACGTTAAATATGGATCCTGCGAAGATCAGTGACTTTTTTCTTGTAATTCACGGCAGACGGGGGATAAGGTCTCGGTGAAAACGGGCTGTGAGCCTCGTCTGAATACCCAGCAGCTTCCCACAGGCATATAAAGCACCTGCTGAACAGGCTTGTTGCACCGCATGGCAACGGCTTCAGCTGTGGCATAATCATTGCCGCCAAGGTAAACGTAGGTGTCACAGTTAGCTATTATAGTCATACGGTCATCGTCATAGCTCTGGGTCAGCTGGGCTTCGGACTGTATAAGCAGCATTACAGATATTCCCCGTGAGCGTATTGACGAGATCATTCGGGGAAACTCTTCGATTTTGCAGTTTGTGGCAAAGTCATCGAGGATAAACCGCACAGGTATACGCAGTCTGCCGCTTCTTAGCTCATCTGCGGCTCTGCAGAGCTGCTGCATTGCCTGAGTGAAAAAAATGTTGGCAAGGCAGTCCATCGACCTGTCGGTATCGCTGACGGTAACAAATACAGCTGTTCTTGAGCAGCCTATGGAAGCAAAGGTAAAATCATTGCCGTTCATCATTACCTGCAGCTCTTTTGTATCCAGCCTTGACAGCTTTGATGTCAGGGTGGCTCTGATACAGTCATAGGTCTTGTCGGGAGCCTGATCCACATCGGTGAACTGTTCACACGCCCAGCTTAATGGGTTTGTATCACGGAGCTTTTTGAATCTGCGTGAAAGGCGTGAATCCTTGCTGTCATCGCTTGTCCGCTCGCCTTCACGGACAAGCTGCAGAATACCTTTGAAATTAAAGGGCATATAGTTTGTTTCAAGCATATACCCGATTATTGCCGACAGCATAATGATCGTCATCGAATCCCAGAACGGGTCTGCTTTAGTGCCCATTGAGGCTTTTTCATTGGTGATGACAGAGGCAATATTCAGGATATCCTGAGTTGTGCGGATGAACATCAGAGGATTGTAGCGGGATGATCTTTCGGGATGCGTCAGATCAATGTTGAAGACTTCATAGCCCTTTCTGCTGAGGTATCTTCCGTATTTTCTGTAAAGCATACCCTTAGGGTCGGACACGATATAGCTTCCAACCGCCTGTCTGAGATTTGGGATCACAACAGTCGATGTCTTGCCCGTACCGCTTCCGCCGACCACAAGAACGTTGTTGTTAAGGCGGCATTTTACATCGTCAAGACTGTAGCGGCAGTCCTTTGCAATGATAAGCTCGCTTTTTGCAAACTCTTCATCGGGAATGATAAGGCTTTCGTACTTAAAATTATCATGGGGTTCAAAGCAAGGATCGGATGCGGGAAAACAGGTGTTATTCATTAAGCATTGCTCCTTTCGGATATTGAACCGACGATCTTATCACAGATACCGAAGCTGACAGCCTCTTCCGCATTCATCATATTGTCGAAGCCGGTAGCGCTGTTTATCTCTTCAAGGGTCTTGCCCGTATGCTCTGCAAGTATTCCGTTGACCATATCTCTCGTTTCAAGGATAGATTCGGAGATACGGGAAATGGAAGTGGCTGAGCCGCTTACACCGCCTCTGAGCAGGGCTTCGTGTATCATAACACGGCTGTGGGGAAGAATAAAGCGTCTGCCCTTCTGACCCGAAGCAAGCAGGACAGCAGCCATGCTTGAAGCCTGTCCGACGCAATACATATTGAGCTTATTTTTGCAGCTCTGTATCATATCATAGATAGCAAGCCCTGCGTTTATCTCACCGCCGCAGCTGTTTATGTAAATATCGATCGGCTTGTTATCATTCATCAGAAACAGCATAGCCTGCAAAAAATCCACAGCGGTCTCGGCGGTTATCTCTCCTGTGAGAAATATCTGCCTTTCTGTCAGCAGACGGCTATGAAGCGGAATGACCGTATTTCCTTTTGCCGTTTCGTCAATGTACGCCAGTTCTCTCATAATAAGATCACCCTTTCTTTGGAATGATTTTATTATATCACTGCTTTTTCCGCTTTTGGTTGCACGCCATGCAACTTCTGAAAAAATGCAAAAAAAATTCCGCCCGAAAGTAATACTGATAACCATTTAACCTATGGACAAAATAAGGTGTCTATAATACGCCCACTCGTCGTCAAGCTCCCTTGCCGGGCGACAGCCCGCCTGCGGTCGCTTTCATAGATTGGGCGCATTATATCCACCGTCTTTATCCATAGAACAACTGGTTATTAGTATAACCGAAACTTTCAGGCGGAATTTTTTCATCTTTCTTTGGAATATTCTTCTATTTCGGAAATGCCATCGTTTTTATTTCCGATAAGAAGCCATTCTTTATTTCTTTGATATAGAAAATCGTTTATGCTTGAAATATTCTTGTAACCGTCACGAAAAAGCTGCTCTATCATATAGTCCATTTTCTCGCTGGGATAAGAATGTCCCGAACAGTTGATAAAATCGTAACGCTGTTCTGTGGGCAGCTCCATTGCAATAGCAAGAGCGATGACAGTTTTCTTTTGAGGGTGCAGTGTCTGCCCGTTTTTTATTCGGCTTACTGTGGATTTTTCGATGCCTATAAGCTCGGCAAGCCTTGCTGCCTTTTTACCGCAGGTCTCAAAGTATTCGTAAAATCTTTCACGTTGGAGATCTTCGCTTTTTTTATCCGGATTTTCCGCAAGGAATTTCGGCAGCTTTTCTTCAAAGCTTCTTTTCTGAGCTTCCTTTGCTGCTTTCATGGCAATGTGGTCGGTCACATTGGTGAGATACCGGACGGTCTCTCTGTCAGGGTCAATGATCTCAGACAGATCTGCTTTTAATCGTAAAAGCTCATACATAGTAGAATCACTGTGTTCAAATATATTCTCTGCTTTATGAAACTCGTCAAGTTCATCGGAGAGATCCTTCACAAGATATACATCAAGACTGTCATGCACTTTTAAACGCTCGCTTATAGCCTGCACAGCTGTTTCATATGCAGTTCCTCGGGGAAATCTCATATTGCCCGAGGAGAGCAGGGGAAATGCAATGCTTTTCAGACCAAGCCTGTCCGCACATTTAATTGAGTTGATATAGCAGCTTCTGAGCTTCTCACATTCACCGGAAGTACCGCCGAGCCACATAGGAGTTGCCGTATGTATAAGATACTTTGCGATTCTGAATCCGCAGGTCTCCTTTGCCTGACCAAGACGCAGCTTTCCAATTGTCTTACGCTGATCCATGACCTGCTTAAAGCCCGCAGCTTTGAACAATCTGCTGTCAAGTCCGTATCCGACAACAGGCTCCTTGTTTGCGGGAACTACAATTGCGTCAGCCTTATTCTTAAATTTTAAAAGATCTCCCGTTATATTATGCAGCGGCATTGTGATCACCTTTCAGATGTATTTGAAATTATTATATCCTGTTTAGTGCATAAAATCAATAGTATATCAAAAGTAACCTAATTAATACTATTGATGTTGCGCAGAAATATGCTGTAAAAAATTGCAAAACAACAGATCATAAGGTACAGCAAAATAATTCCTGTATTGACTATATAGCTCATGATCTATATGCATATACATTAGTGCTGAGCACCCTGCTGTCCGTGATCACAATGCCCCTTGTTATTGGAATTTCCGAGCGTATTCTGCAAAATATTCCATAATGGTATCACGGCATTTTTTTACCGCTGCTGACGCAAAACACAAAACTCTCAGGAAAGGAATGGTCATAAAAATGACAGACAAGGAAATGAAAGTTGAACGCTG
>JAGBFZ010000018.1 GCA_018110855.1 Oscillospiraceae bacterium | reverse complement strand
TATTTTTCGGCTATCTCATAGGCAGCGTTTATTCCGCTTTCGCCGTTGGTGCAGCCATAGGCTTCCATGCAGTTGGATATATCGGTAAATGCCTTGATACAGTCTGCATTTGCTCCCGCAAGCAGCACCCTTTCCTCTCCCGAATATGTGACGATGGATATCTTATCCTCTTCTCCCATATTCTTTGCCAGCTTCAGTATGGATTTCTTCACCAATGGCAGCTTATCTTCATCTCTCATAGAACCGCTTACATCCACCAGAAATACAAGGTTTGAAGCAGGCTGCTCCTCAGGCTCAGCCGCCATAACTCCTATATGCAGAAGCTTTGCCTCCTTGTTCCACGGACAATCGGTAAGCTCCCGGTATACGGAGAAAACCTCTCCCTCTGCAGGTGAAGGATATTCATAATCAAAATAGTTTATCATTTCCTCTATGCGGACAGCGTCCTCGGGTATCTTATCGCTGTCGTTTATCAGCCTGCGGATATTTGCAAAGGAGGCAGTGTCAACATCTGCGGAGAAGGTGGAAACGGGGTCGGAATATGCGTTCTTGAAGCCGTTTTCCTCGGTGTGAGAATATTCCTCGGTGTTATAATCGACAGGAAGATAAATCGAATCTGTCTTATTTGAAGGAGCAGGAGCTGCTTCTGCCGGTTCAGAGTCATAGGCTGCTTCCTCGTATTCAATGCCCTCTCCTGCTTCTACCCATTCATCCTCCTCATAGCATATCTCATCATCTTCGTATAAGACAGGCTCGGGCTTTTTATATTTGATGGTTACTTCATTCGAAGCGGCGCTGAAAATACGCTCGTCATCCTCCGTATATGTTACCGCTTTTACCATGTAGGAGGTGGTCCGGGACATGGTCACATAATAGCTTGTATCATATGTTGCGCCGATCTTTTCATATTTCCTGTTTCCGGTGGGCTTGGCATAGACGTAATAGAGCAGAGCATTGTCAACGGGCTTCCAGCTGAGATATCTGCCCTCGTAATAATAATTCGATTCCTCGGCAGTGAGCTTTGTTTTTGCTTTCTTGAATTTTACAGCAGCGGGGTCGTTTTCTTCGCTTGACATAAGTGTGGGGAGATCATCTGTATCAATATAGGAACGTGCTTCTGCGGGAAATGCTCCTATACAGGAGACTGCCATTGCTGCGGCAAGTATTGCGGAGAGCTTTTTCATAATGCATTGTCCTTTCTGTAATGAATTTTGCGATTCTGTTTAGTAAACAATCAATAAATCGGATATTTTTCACCTTGGGGCAATGTTTGTATGACTTTACAAAACATATTATTTTAAATTGGATAATATTGCCAAAAGTCCATTATCCTCTGCTTAGGAAAAATGGACTTTGAAGCATATCACTTTACAAAGAAATTTACAGCCATTATGGCAAGACCAAGGGTAGCAAGCACTATTCCCGTTGCACGGTTCAGAATCTCGGGAGACGCCTTATTAGCAAATTTTGCGGCAATTCTCGCCCATATAAGGGTGAAGGACACGCACAGCAAAAGCACTGTCATATCGGGCATTCCGCCGATGACAATATGTGAAGCCGAGCCTGTAAATGCCGTAAAAGCCATAATGAAAACGCTGGTTCCCACTGCGGTTTTCAGCTCGTAGCCCAGCACGCTTGTAAGGATAAGGAGCATCATCATTCCGCCGCCTGCGCCCACAAATCCGCATATGAAGCCAATCATGCTGCCGCAGAGGACAGACTGCACCGCCCGCTTTTTGGCAGAGACGCTTTGCATTGTTTCTTTTGTAGTCATAACGGGCTTCACAATGAATTTTATTCCGAGAAGAAAGGTCATGCATACGGAAAATCCGCCCATGGTCTCATTGGGCACAAGGCTTGAAACATAGCTGCCCACTATTGTGAAAGCAAGGACAGCCGCCATCATGATAAGTCCGTTTTTTATATCAAGATTCTTGTTTTTTCCGTAGGTATATGCCGAGACTGCGCTGGCAAGCACGTCCGAGGCAAGTGCTATCCCCACTGCTTCATAGGTTGGGATCCCCAGAAAGGTCACAAGCATGGGTGTGATGACTGCCGCTGCGCTCATTCCCGCAAAGCCTGTACCAAGCCCTGCTCCCATTCCTGCAAACAGGCAGACTATTATGGTTTTTATGAGTTCCAAGATATATTCAGTCCTTTATCTTATTCTGACTGTCAGCTTCTCACCGCATTTCGGGCAGACTGCGGTATGGGTTCCCGAACGTTTCGGGAGCCTGAGATATGCTTTGCAGTGAGAACATTTTTTATAGCAGTGCTCCTTGTCGGTGAGCATTGTTTTTGTCATTTTAAATTTTCGTGCCGCCTTTTCCTCTATTCTCAGAAACGCCTGATTTTCAAGGCTGCGCTTATAGACATTCTTCGAAAAGCAGCGGAAGGTTGCCCATATAAAAAGCGCCCACATCAATATGCTGAGAATTGCAGAGCGCAGGAAAAGATTTGCCGCTGCCATTGCAAAATATACCGCCACAGAGGCTTTATAAAGACTGTCGGCTCCGTTTCTGCCGTACATAAAGGCAATAAATTTATTTCTGAGCTTTTCCATAAAATTACCTCGGTTCAAAAGTTACATGAAAAACAGCCAGCCGAAAAGGGAAACTGCCATTCTGAGAATAAATATGACAACAAGTGAATAGGTCACAACGGTCAATATTGAGGGAATTATCCTGCTTCTTCTGATAACAGCGTCATACCGCTTATGATAATCTGCGGAAAGCTCCGCAAATTCGGGGTCAGATGGGTCAGATCTCCTTGCTTCATCGGCGTATCGCACAGCTTCACGGTATTCTCCTGCCATGCTGCAAAGCTGGGCGGCATAATAATACCACCTTCCGCCTCGTATAACCATTCGGTTCAGAAGCGACTCCGCAGAAGCCAGATCTCCCTCGGCAATATATCTGCGTACCTTTTCATATACCTCATTTTCGTTCATCTGAGATGCTGCTGTTCCGAAGCCGAAGGCTCCGAAAAAGGAATTGAGGAAATCGTCCATATCACCGTACTGATAGGACTGCGCTCCCGAATATCCGCCCGATGAGGTCTGTCCGCCAGAATATGATGAACCGCCCCGATATGCGGAGGCTTCACCCGACTTTATCATCTCATAGGCAGCGTTTATCTCGCTCATTTTTTTGCAGCCTCGGGGTCGTTGGGGTGCAGATCGGGGTGATACTGCTTTACAAGAGATCGGTATTTCTTTTTTATCTCGTCCTCGTCCGCATTGTAGGGTACTCCCAGCACCTGATAGGGATCAACGCTCATAATCCTGCTCCATTTCCGTTAGTTGTTTTTCTCTTTTTTATTGTAGCATATTACCATTTCCCCGTCAATGACTTTAACCTAATTTTCATTTATCTGTCACCGTTAGAACGGGTTTTAATCTGATTTTAATCTATAACAAAAATTCCCCATGTTTTGCATTAACACGGGGAATCTTTTTATTATACCTTTCTGAACGCCTGAAATACAAAATACAGGCACACAAAAACAAAATTATAAAGCAGGATATTCGTTACCGTAAGCTCTGCCATGGAGTGCAGAAGCACCAGCGCAAGGGTGAGCAGGATTCCCAGAAGTATCTCCGCCGCCTGCATCGCAATTCCTGCGGAGATAGTCCCTCTCAGGCGGTTAGCGCCAAGGATCAGCTGTGCAAAGGAAGCAAATCTTCCCGAGCATACAAGGGTCGCAGACCTTTTGGCGGAATATTCCGTTGATGCTTCGTAATCGGGGTGGAGCCTGAAGGGAATAAGCTTGAAAAGAAGAGGAGTTACCTCAAACAGCTCCGAAAGCCTGCTTACCGAAAGCATGGAATCCACCGAGCGGAGCATTACCGCCACGCCGCCCCTTTCCAGCTCCTTGAGAGCCTTCTTTATCTGATAGGAGGCGGTCAGCTCGATTATGAACATGGCAGAAAGCTGTCCCGATATGGACAGATATACGGCTATCTTGTCTCCGTCAGTGTACTCGTTTTCCTTGGCAATGGAAGGAAGCCCTTCAATGCTGTGATTCTGCATAAGCTCCCTGTTTCCGAGAAGCACACGCTTGTTGTTTATCCAGCCGCAAAGTCCCATGGAATCCTCGTAAATATAGCTCTCCACAGGGTCAAGCATTTCCGTTTTTCCAACAATTATATCATAGAACATATTATTGAGGACGCTGCCCGACTGGCTTGTAAGGCTTGCCGCTTCAACAATAGCTTCATCTATGCTTGAATCGGGGAAGGACTTGATATTTCTGAGAATAATGCTTCCCGGAGGAAAAAGCGAGGCTGCGTCTATCATAATGCTGTTTACATCACCGAATTCCTCAATGCTGTCATAGCCCACAATAGCGCCCTGCTTTGAGCTGTACTTTGAGGAAGCCTTTTCCATGGGGAGATTAACCACAAGCATCATTCCGAAGCAGGAGCATATTGAAGCGCAGGCTGAAAATGTGGAAAGTCCAACACATACCGCACCCATTGTTCCATGCTCAACTCTTGCGAGAAGAGCAGCGATTATTCCGATAACAAGTCCTGCCGCCGCAATTATGGGGCAGACCATCTTGCTGAATCTGTCGGTGCTGTCCCCTGCATAGGAGGTTTTGAGGAAATCGGTAATGACCTCAGTTTTCTGCATTCCCGCAAGCACAGGAAAATCCGACAGGGAGCCTCGGGTAAAGTTCTGAGCCTTTTCCTCGTCATCCACAACAAAGAGAGCATAGCGGTCGTTATCATCTGAAATGAAGGTAAAGCTGCGCTGTGTACGGCTGATTATCAGCAGCTTTCCGATAGTATTGAATATAAGGGAACCAATGGCAACAGGAGTGAAAATGTAAACATAGCTTCCCCTTACCATATTGGAATCCGCAAGTGATATCATCGATGTGAGCAGGCAGGACACAAGTGTCATTGCCGAAAGGGAATCGCAGTCCGCCTTTCCCGAAAGGAGCTTCGATATGCCCCCGGAAATGGTCTGGGACGCAACAAAGCCTGCAACCACGCCGATAACGCTGTTTATGAACAGAAATACATCCGGCTGGCTTCTCTTATCTATAATTGACAGCGACTCTAAAACGGGCAGCTTGAAATCATTGGCAACTGCCATATATGTAGTAGCCGCAAAGCAGATGAACAGTATAGCAAGCCTGAAGATCAGCTTGTTTTTCTGCCCCGTGATATGCTCCTGTATATCGGGAGCGTCCACAAGGCTCTCAAAATCGTCGATCTCAGTATTTTCCGAAGCCTCGGCGTTTTCCTCGGGAGTATTCTCCTCCTCGCCGCCCATAAGCACGAAATCCTTGATCTTCTTGCTTCTGCGCTCCTTGAGAGCATTGAGCTTTTCAAGCTCCGCATTGGTCTTGTCTATATTTATCTGAGAAGTGTCCTTTATCATTTTGTCCGAAAGATCAAGACCGATATCGGATATCTTCTTTCTCTCGATGGCAACATCGGAGCGCTTCAGCTTCTTGCTTTCTTCTAAAAGCTCGGAGCCTTCTCCGCCTGCTTCCTCCTTTGCCATTATCTTATTGAAAATATCGGTGAAGCCCTTGAGAGGAGAGGTTTCGGAGCGCTTTAAGGTCTGAGGCTGCTCCTTTTTCTCATACTGCCCGAGAATACTGTCAAGATCGTCAATGGCTGCATATTTATCAAAGGGGCTTGCTGCTTCCTGCTTCTGCACGACCCTTTCGGGTCTTACCTTATGCTCATGCTTTACCCCTGCGGAGGAACTGTATTTCTCGTTAAATTCCGCTTCCCGTTCGAGCTTTTCCGACAAACTTGAGCCTGAAGGAGGCTTTATTTCAAAGGGTATCTCATGCAGCTCTTCGCCGATAAGCTCGTCACGGTCCTCTGATGTGAAAAGAGGGGCGCCGCCGTATTTGCGGTCAAATTCGTCATCGTCAAAGGAAGAATGAACTCCTTTCAGACCCTCGCCGAAATCCGCAGCGAATTTCTTCTTTGCAGGCTTTACCTTGACCTTTTTCTTGGAAGCCTTGTCCTCGGAAGCGGCATCAGCCTTAGCAGCCATATCGGTCTTTCCCTCGGCTTTAAGCTCAGCCTCGGTTTTCAGCTCATCGGGCATATATTTTCTTTCGTAATCGCCGCTGATTATCTCATAATCTATCTGCTTGCTCTTTTTTATCCGCTCTTCCTCGGTGAGCTGATCCTCGGGGATATCGTGAACGCTGACAGGCTGCTCCTTGCTTCTGCGTATCTCCTCGGGAGATGGATAATCCTGCGGCATGGATATGCTTATCCCGCTCAGGTCGATATCAGTGGTAGAGCTTCTGCTGTCAAATATCTCCGCAAGCCCCGAATCCTCATAGTTCTTGGTAGCAGGATAGCTGTTAAGGATATCGTCAAGGGACTGCCCCGAGCTATTGCCACCTGAGCCTGAATATTCGTTCAATATATCGTCAAGGGAAAATTTATCAGACAAATTTTATTTCCTCCTTGCAAAGTGTTCTGCCGATTTACGCAGGAAAAGTTACTCCCCCGCCGAAGCTCTCTGCCTTACAGCCTCGTACATGAATATTCCCGCCGCAACCGAAGCGTTCAGAGAGGTTATCTTTCCGTACATGGGGAGCTTTACAAGGAAATCGCACTTTTCCTTTATGAGCCTTCCCATGCCGAAGCCCTCCGAGCCGATAACAAAGGCTGCGGGTCCTGTGAAGGAAGCCTTTGTGTAATCGCTGCCCGAAGCGTCTGTGCCGTATATCCACACGCCGTTTTTCTTCAGCTCGTCAATTGCTGCGCCTAAATTCGCAACTCTCGCAACGGGAAGCCAGCTTGCCGCTCCCGCAGAGGTCTTGAAAACGGTAGCGTTGAGAGAAGCACTTCTCCGCTTGGGGATAATGATGCCGTCCGCTCCCGCAGCCTCCGCTGTTCTGATGATAGCTCCCAGATTGTGGGGATCCTCTATCTCATCGCAGATTATGATAAAGGGGGCTGTTCCCTTTTTCTTTGAGATATTCAGTATATCCTCAACGGAAACGTATTCTGCGCAGGCTCCCGAAGCGATTATTCCCTGATGGGAGGCTCCCGCACACATCTGAGTGAGCTTCTGGTCGCTAACGTTCTTTATTACAATGCCCTTTTCACGGGCTATACGGGTAATTGTGCTGATGCTTCCTCCGGCCTCGCCGTTAACGTAGATAGTGTCGATGGACTTGCCCGATTTAAGAGCCTCCATAACGGGGTTTCTGCCTATAATAAGTCCCTCTGCCTCTCCTCTGTCGGCTGCGTCGGGAATATTTCTCAGAGGCTCCTCAAAGGACTTTTCGGGTCTGCCGCCTCTGCGGGGCTTTGAAGAGAAGTCCTTTCCGCTGTTTCTGCCCTTGTTTTTATCATAACGCTGATATGCCATATTTTTCTCCAATCTATCCGTCTTTTTGGGGACGGTACGACAAATTATACATTTATGCATATTTTCCTATACTAATATATTATACAGCATACGACAGCTTTTTTCAATAGCGATTATAACAAAATTCCAAAGGGGCGCAGGGCGGATTGTACAGCAATATAACGCAAAAATCATAAGTATGTACAATGCAGCGGGAAAAAGCAGAAAAATTTTTCGGGAAATTTCAAAAAAACTCTTGACAAACAATTTCTCATGTGATATAATGGCATAGTCGGTTGAAAAACGGAAGAAAAAATATGCGAGAGTGCTGGAATAGGCAGACAGGCACGTTTGAGGTGCGTGTGTCTTTGACGTGTGGGTTCAAGTCCCATCTCTCGCACCAAGGCTTGATATCCGCAGACTATAATGGTCTGCGGATATTTTTTGCTTTATTTGACAAAATATACAGGAAATGGTATAATTAT
>JAGBFZ010000153.1 GCA_018110855.1 Oscillospiraceae bacterium | reverse complement strand
TAGTCGAAAGAAAGAACATACGCCGTACTGTGGCGCATCTTATAAGGCTCCACAAGCCCTATACTCCCGATGGAAAGGATGGGTCAAATGTCTGAGCAGAATACACAGATAACAGAGGAGCTTACCCCCTACGACCGTCTTGAGATAATCCGCCACAAAAACCGTCCCACTATTAGGGACTATCTTCCCCTTATCTTCACCGACTTCTACGAAATGCACGGGGACAGGCTCTTCGGTGACGACGGAGCAATACTCGGCGGCGTGGGCAGATTCAGGGGAATGCCCGTGACCGTGATATCCGAGGTCAAGGGACGGGATATTTTTGAAAACAAGGCATCAAACTTCGCCATGCCGCACCCCGAGGGCTACAGAAAGGCGCTGAGACTTGCAAGACAGGCGGAGAAATTCCACCGCCCCGTAATATGCTTTATAGATACCGCAGGCGCATTCTGCGGAGTTGCCGCAGAAAAAAGAGGACAGGGCGAGGCTATCGCAAAAAACCTTGCGGAGTTTATGACCCTTAAAACCCCAGTCATATCCGTAATTCTTGGAGAGGGCGGTAGCGGCGGCGCACTTGCACTGGGCGTATGCGACGAGCTTGCAATGCTGGAAAATGCAATTTATTCGGTAATTTCACCAAGAGGCTTTGCTTCCATTCTCTGGAAGGACGCCGCAAAGGAAAAGGAAGCCTGCAATATCATGCGTATAACTGCCGAGGACGCCGTTAATCTGGGCGTTGCGGAGTTCATTATTCCCGAGCCTCAGGGCGGCGCACATACCGATCCCGAAGCAACTGCCGAAAATATCTCAGAATTTTTGGCTAAATCGCTGAATAGTAAAATCAATAAAGATATTGACCTTTTGCTGAATGAACGATATAATAAATTTAGAAAAATCGGTGCCTTTGCGGAGGACTGATATTTTTAACAACGCAGTAAGGACATAATCTGTCTTTATTATAAAAAATAACAAATCTCAAGGAGGAAATTTCAATGGTATTTGATAAGGTAAAGGAACTCATCGCAGAGCAGCTCGATGCAGACGCTGACAGCATCGTTGCATCCGCAAACATTCAGGACGATCTCGGAGCAGACTCTCTCGACGTTGTTGACCTGGTAATGTCCCTCGAAGAAGAATTCGACATGGAGATCCCCGACGAGGCAGTTGCCAACATCAAGACTGTAGGCGATATCGTTAAGTACATTGAGGACAATCAGTAATCTTCACATGGGAACAATAAAAGGCTGCGAAAAAATGCCGTGAGCATTTTCCGCAGCCTTTTTGATTGGGGAGAATGAAAAAGCTGCCTTTGAATAAACCAAAAGCAGCTTTAAAAATATCGTTATGCCGATCTTCTTTCCCTTATCTCGGTGATCTTGCACTTGGGGAACGTTGCCGCACGCTTTGCGAGCCAGCCCCAGTGAGCCATGACCTCCCATGCGCCGCATATCTTATCCACAAAAATGATAACAACCGTTTCCTTGTACTTGGGAAGAGCAATGTTCATGGGGAACATGTGCTTTTTGATGATATCCGCCTCAACGGGGGTTATCTCAAAATACTTGTTTACATTTGCAAGAGCCGTTGCCGCATGGGTCCAGCCGTGAAGCTTCTGACCCTTCTCACGCACATAATCATGCCAGTCATAAAGGAAAAGGTCGTGAAGAAGCCCTGCTCTGGCAGCCGCT
>JAGBFZ010000152.1 GCA_018110855.1 Oscillospiraceae bacterium | reverse complement strand
TAAAGGGAACGCATGCAATGACCTCGACCTTGCCCTCTGCATTTGCAACGAGAGGCTTGATAGCTTCGAGAAGCTCCTTAGCCTCGGGACGGGTCTTGTTCATCTTCCAGTTACCTGCAATGATTGCTTTTCTAAGATTCTTGTTCATGGTTTAAAACTCCTTAAATTTATTTTTAGTATATATAAACAATACCAAACCACTATTATTTTACCACAATGACGTTATTTTGTCAATATTGGCAAAGAAAATTTTTTGCATTTGATTTGCGGCATTGACCGCTCATATCCGCCGTCATGGACGACTTGAACCGAGCATAGTTTCATCATCTCCCATCTCAAATCCTCCATGCTCGGAAATAAATCTCCTGCATATCTCCAAGGTCTCCTCGTCCGCTCCCATATCCACAATAACGCATCTGCAAGGAAGATAAGACCGCTCCATCATATCCGCCGCCTGTCGAAGAATAAATTCAGCGTCCCCCGTTTTATCGGTAATGGGGATAAGCATCACTGTCCGCTCCTCTCCCCTTGTGAGAGCCGCCCGAACAGAAGCAAAGCCGCAAAAGCATTCAAGCAAAGCCGCCGCCGCAAAAATAACCGTTATCAGAACAAGAGTCATTTCCATAAAAATATCCCTCCGCTGCATAATATGCATTTCGGAGGGATATTGCTATGCTTTTTTTCTTATAATGGAGCGTGGAGGAAAATCCACTCCTGCGGTATTTGGCATGGAAAACTTCATCGCCGCATGGCAGGTATTTTCCACCGATTCGCCTTCCGCATTCAGTATTTCCGTGACCGTGTATTTTACGGGTCTCTGAGACGGAGCAAGGATCTCCAGCTCATCGCCCAAAAGGAACTTGTTTCTCTGCTCTGCATAAATACGACCGTTCTCGCATTTGTCAACCACAGCGCATACATCGTATGCCCGAATATAACCGCTGTCCTCATAATACTGCCTGCATTCGGAAGGGTGACCGAAGAAAAATCCCGTGCAGTAATCCCTGTGGCTCACCTTGAATACCTCTTCACGAACATAATCGGGAAGAACGTAATTATCGGAATCCTTTTTCAGAATATCCGCAGCCATACGGTAAGCGTTGGTTATCACAGAAACATAATATGCGGATTTTGCACGGCCCTCGATTTTCAGGCTTGTAACGCCCGCCTTTGCCAGCTTGTCAAGGTGATCTATCATGCACATATCCTTGGAATTGAGGATATAGGTACCCTTCTCGTCCTCAAAAACGGGAAAGAACTGCCCGTCCCGCTTTTCCTCCATGAGATGATAGCCCCATCTGCAGGGCTGAGCGCACTGACCGCGGTTAGCATCACGATTCACAAGATATGATGACAGCAGGCATCTTCCCGAAAAGGAAACGCACATTGCCCCGTGAACGAAAACCTCGATATCAAGGTCGGCAGGCGTCTTGGCACGAATTTCAGCCACTTCCTCAAGGCTCAGCTCTCTAGCAAGAACGACGCGCTTTGCACCCATATCGTAAAGCACTCTTGCAGTCACATAATTCACGATACCCGTCTGAGTGGACATATGGATCTCCAGATCGGGGGTAAATTTCTTTATAAGAGACATAAGCCCCAGATCAGCGACAATAGCAGCGTCGATACCGCAGTCGACAGCATATTTTATAAATTCCTCAAAATATGGTATCTCATCGTTTCGGGGAAGAGTGTTGCAGGTGAGATAGACCTTCACTCCCCTTTCATGGGATTTTTCCACCGCTGCTTTAAGCGCTGCACTGTCAAAATTTTTGGGACCCGCTCTCATTCCGAAGGAGGTTCCGCCAAGATAAACAGCATCAGCACCGAAATCCAGCGCAGCGTCAAGGCGTTCCATGTCTCCCGCAGGAGCCAGCACCTCAAGATTTTCATATGCCATGGGTTATTAAATTCCTTTCAAAAATCAGACAAGATTTGCCAGAACAAGATTTGCCTCATGCTCCTCCAGAGTCTCGGCATAGAAAAATTCACCGGTTTCAAGGTCGGAGCAAAAGAAGAAATAATTTGTCTCTCTTGGATAAAGAACGGCTTCAATAGCGTCAATACCGGGATTGCAGATAGGTCCGGGAGGAAGTCCGCCGCCGCGGTATGTATCATACGCCTCGCACATAGATTCGGAATACACCTCAAGATTCGGGATAACGACCTCCTTGACATAATTGGAGGTAGGATCCGACTGGAGAAGAGGAAATTCATCGGGATTATTGAGCCTGTTATGGAAAACAGACGCAACCATCTTCATATTGTATGTATCCCCCGCCTCACGCTGAACGATCGAAGCAAGAGTAAGGGTCTCCTCAAGAGTCATGCCCATGTCCTCCATACGTCCGTAAAGGTCGGGAGTGATCTTATACTCAAAATTTTTGCAGACCTTTTTCGCAACATTGGCAGGGTCTTCTTCAAGATAGAACTGATAGGTGTCGGGGAAGAAATAGCCCTCCATCTTAAAGAGCTTTTTCGGGCTGACAAGAACCTTCTTTTCAAAATCGAAACCGAAGGTCGCAGAGTTGAACTCGCGGATAAAATCCTGAGCGCCGCACACATTTGCCTCCTCAAGAAGCTTTGCCGCCTCGGTAAGGCGGATACCCTCGGGGAAGGTAATGGTAACGAACTCTCTCGGGTTGATAGCCTCCTCCTGAAGCACCTTTATAATATCGCTGTATGTCATGTTGGGACTTAGCTTGTGGCTTCCCGCAATGTATGTACCGTCAGCACCCTTGAGCTTGGATACTATCCTGAAAAGAGTGGAATTGCCGATAATTCCCTCCTGCTCAAGAATATTTGCAATAGCCTCAGTGCCCGAATTTGAAGGTATCTCAACAGAAAATACAGAATCTGAGCGATTAAGTCCCAATATCTCCGAGCCGATCTTTATTGATGCCAGCGCACCCAGCACCGCCACGGAAATAACAAGCGTGACCATGACAAGTGCAAAAGCAAGCCTTCCGTGAGTGCTTTTTTTACGTTTTTTGCTCTTACGTTTTTCTTTTAAGCGAAGTCTTTCCTGTTCTCTCTGCTCCTCAAGCTCCTCGTCTGAAGGCTCTTCCTCGTCATATTCCTCGGAAGGCTCCTCATCCTCTTCATCAAAAATAACAATTTCTTCGTTTTCCGAATCATCACCATCATTATCCGCAGAAATTTCATCGGATAAGTCACCTTCGCTGTCAGCATTATTTTCATCAAAGCTCACAGGAGAAATGATCTCGGTCTCTTCGGGAGCGGGAGAATCGTTCTCCGTCTCATTAAGCAGGGAATCAAGCTCCTTGTCGTCCATCTCAATTCCTCCTTTCCTTTGCTATCCTGCGAAGATATTTTTCC
Source organism: Oscillospiraceae bacterium (assembly GCA_018110855.1). GTDB lineage: Bacteria > Bacillota > Clostridia > Oscillospirales > Ruminococcaceae > Huintestinicola. Next base: position 2,912 of record JAGBFZ010000152.1, on the reverse strand, counting down.
GTTACAAGATAATCTGCGCCGATATCATATCTTCCGTGAATAAGCTCATTGCAGGTGCATGAGCAGTAGCATATCCCCATTTTAACAAGTCTCGGGTGAGCGGAAAGGAACCTGTCATAATACCCCTTGCCGTAGCCCAGCCTGAAGCCCTGCATATCAAAGGCAAGCCCCGGGATAATGCATAAAGCCGTCTCAAAGGCATATGCCTTCACGCACTTTGAGGGAACAGGCTCCAGAACACCGAATGACCCGTTTTCAAGGTCGTCCATGCCTTTAATGAAATAAAAATCCATATCTCTTGTTCCGTCAATGCAGCGGGGAACGGCAACACGCTTTTTATCCTCCAAAGCCTTTTGAATAAGCCTTTTGGTGTCTACCTCGATATCAGTGGAAACGTAAGTAAGTATAATGGAAGCCTGCTTGTATGCTGAGCTTGCGATGATCCGCTCAAATATACCGGTGTCCCTTGCAGCCTTGGCTTCGGGTGACATACCGTTCCGAACAGCCTTGCACTGAGCTCTGAGATCCTTTTTGTATTCTCTGATGTCCGAAACATTTTCAGAAGGAATGGGAGTTATTTTGTCCATACGATATTTCCCGCCAGCTTCTCCGCAGTATTCTTATCAATGAGAGCGCTTATCAGCTCATAGGAAAATTCCAGAGCAGCGCCTGCACCTCTTGCGGTAATTATTTTCCCGTCTCTGACAGCAGGTATCTGAAGAACCTCCGCACCCTTCAGAGCAGCTTCAAACCCGGGATAGCAAACAGCCTTCCTGCCCTCAAGCAGACCCATTTCACCGAGTATCGAAGGAGCGGCGCAGATAGCACCGATTAAGATATCATTCTGAATGCAGTGCTTTATCAGTTCAGCGACACGGGCGCTTGCAGCAAGATTCTTTGTACCCGGCATACCTCCGGGAAGAACGATCATCTCAAGACCATCAGCAGAAGTCTCGTCAATGGTAATATCGCAGGTCACAGGAATGTTATGAGAGCCTGTAACGACCTTACCCGTAACGCCAACTGTAATGACTTCCTTTCCGCAGCGGCGGAGCATATCAATAGGGGTTATGGCTTCTGTCTCTTCAAAGCCCTGAGCAAGAAAAACGTAGATCATATGAATTCGTCCTTTCGATTTATTTAAATCTCACGATATGCTTTTCTATCATAAAAGCGGGGTGATAAGAGCGTTTCGCCTTGCGAAGCCCCTCGATACCCAGATCCTCCTCACGGTTGATGTAGGCAAAGCCCTTTCCCGCAGAAGCGGCAAACATCTGATTTACAGCAGGATATGCCCCGTCAACGGAAGCCTCTGCTTTTTCGATGTGAACGCCAAGAGTGTCACTATTTATCCTCTCACCTATGGTAAATCCGACAATACTTCCGCCCACTCTCAGCACTCCGCCCGTCAGACCGAGAGCATGAAAGTTCTCAAAATAAGTATTGATGGCAAACTGCTCACAGACCTTTGATTTGTCATCATAAGCGCTGTCACGGTTATATGCGTTTACCGCAAATGAAATGCAGTCGTCAAAATCCTTTTCGGTAAGAGGCTCAAAGGAATAGTCCATAGCAAGGAGCTTTTTGAGATGATTCCGCTTGCCGTGATATTTTTTACCTTTAAGCTCCGCAAGGTCGGAAGCATTGTAAACATAATCCCAACCATCCTCATCAGCCTCGATGGTATAGCTGTCCTTTGGGAAAAGCTCCTCAAAAAGCGTAAATTTATCGGGAGTAACAGAGCCGATAACAAGAGGATATCCCCTTGCCTCGGAATATTTCTTCATCTCCCCGAAGACATCCCTGTAATCCCCTCCTCCAGCAGGAAAGGTGAAATAGGGGCTGCCCATTTCGGAAAGAGAAATATAGAAATCCTTGTAGCGTGTAATTTTTGTATCATACATTCTCCGCCATGCCATATTATTTGCAAAGCAGTATTCGCAGCCGCGGAAATCGGAAATCTGCAGCAGCTTTTCGATCCACGGCTTGTCGGAAAGCTCAATGACCTTAAATTCAAGCATTAAATGACCTCGCTAAGCTCAGAAAGTAGAATATCGGTTATCTCATCGGGAGTGTATTCCCGCCCGTCCTCAGAGCATACACTCACCACGCTCCAGCCCTGCTTTTCTGCAGCGTAAAGAGCGCACCTGCGGCACATTTCCATGTAAGGTATGTTCCCCTCATGAATATCCTTTTTACTCTCATCACCATTGTACCGCATGGACAGCCTTTTCTGCGAAAGGCTGACGGGAATGTCAAGAATAACAGTTTTGTCGGGACGCGGCAGGCACAGCTTATTATACTCATAATCGGCAAGCCAGACGAGAAAATCGTCCCACTCATTCTCGGGAAGCTTTGACATCTGATGGATAGCATTTGAGCAGACATATCTGCTTGCTAAAATGATATCACCGTTATTATATGCCTTTTCCCAGTAAAGCTTGAAGCTTGCATATCTGTCTGCAGCATAGAAGGTTGAAGCAGCATATGCATTTACATCGGCTGCATTTTTTGAAAATTCGCCGTTAAGATACATTTTCACAAGGGTGGCGGAAGGCTTGTCATATTCGGGAAAGCTGATGCCCGTGACTCTGTGCTTTTCGGAAAGAATGGCTTTTAGCCTTTCAAACTGAGTAGATTTTCCGCTTCCGTCCAGACCGTCTATAACGATCAGCTTGCCCTTTGATGATTCATTCATAGGTAAATATCCTTTGCTGAAAAAGTTTTGCCCGAATAACCCGAGCAGTATTATTCAATGTATATTATAACACATTTTTTTATTCAGTACAACAGTTTTTTTGTTTTTTGTATAATTTTTGCGAAAAGAAAAGCCCTCGTCCCGCAAAAGGACGAAGGCTTTGAAAAATCGTTTCAAATCAGTCGGAAACGTAAGGAAGAAGAGCGATATGTCT
>JAGBFZ010000151.1 GCA_018110855.1 Oscillospiraceae bacterium | reverse complement strand
GAGTTTGTGACTGTTTCAGAGCTTTTTGAAGCTAAGGGCATTGAGATAAGCGGAGACGATACGGGACTTTACACAGTTGTTGGATAACAAAAAATGATGTCTGCAAGACGCAGGCATCATTTTTTATGGGTGATTATTCATATCTTCTTCCCGTTCCTTCAATGAAAACACGCAGCCGCAGTAGTTCTGCCTGTATATCCCATATTCCTTTGAAAGCTCGGTGGAGCGTTTGTAGCCGTTTCTTTTCTTGAAATCCGAAAAAAGGTATTTTATGCCGTATTTGTCAGCAAGCTCGCCGCCTATTTCGTTGAGCTTTGCTGCATTTTTCATGGGGCTGATAGAAAGGGTGGTGGTGAAATAATCCATACCCTTTTCTTTTGCGGCGATGGCAGTTTCCTCAAGGCGCAGGCGATAGCAGGCAAAGCAACGCTCGCCGCCCTCTCTGATATGCTCAAGTCCTTTTACTGCCTTGTAAAACTCCTCACTCATATGCTCAGCGCCTATGAAGGAGATAGGGTTTTCCACAGGAAGCTCTTTTATAAACCGCTCCTGCTCGGCTCGGCGCTTGTAAAATTCCTCGGGGGGATAGATGTTCGGATTATAATAAAAAACCGTTATTTTAAAATAACGGGAAAGGTATTCCAGAACATAGCTTGAGCAGGGAGCACAGCAGCTATGAAGCAGGAGAGATGGGGTAATGCCTGCTTTTTCGGTTTCGCTGATGATCCTGTCAAGCTCGTTCTGATAGTTTATTTTATTCATCTGTTTTCTCCGTCTCTTTCGGAAGGGTCACGAAGGTCTCGGGAAGCGTTTCGCTGTGCTTTTCGGTTTCAGCTGTTATTTTTTTCGATACGGTCTCCGAAGTAGTTTCCTCTGCGGGAGGCTCAGTCTCGGCGGGGGCTTTGGCTTCCTCAAATTCGGTCACGTCCGACTGTATCTTTGAAAGAAGGGTCTTATATGCGGAGGATTTGAAGTGCATTCCGTCAGATTCGGCGTAAGTGCTGTTAAAATATCCCGTTTCATCCTTTAATATTGATGCTGCGTCAACGAAAAGCATTTTATTGGCGGTGCAGTAAGCGTTAAGGCTGGAATTATACTCGTTTATCTTCGCCATAACGTTTACGTCCTCAACAGTGCTGTCATAGGCTGCAGTTACGGGGGGGACGCTGATTATTACTACATCACATTCGGGACATGTATCCTTGATGAGAGTTACAAGGGTATTGGTGGACTGGAGCATATTTCCTACCGAAAGCCACTGGATACCGTTGGAGCCGAGCATTATATATACTCTGCCGGGCATTGTATATGCTAGCATATCGGATATTCCAATATCGCCGTAGCAGGTGGAGACTGATTTGGTCAGAACGGTTGAGGGATTAAGTCCCACCTTTGCAAAAACGTTTTTCTCGCTGAGAAAGCCGTAAAGTGAATAGCCTGTGGAGATGGAATCACCAATGAAAAGGTCGGAAGAGAAAAATTCGGAATCATAGCTTGTATCGGGAGTAGGAGCAGGTGCTGCGGGAACGGAACATTCCGTTTCAAGCTGCATTGTCTGGGGAGCTGACGTTATAGATGACGCAGTGCTTTCCGATGTTTCTGATGTGCTATGAGAGACTACTGTGGTTTCGCTCACAGTGGGGATAGTTTCCTTGGCGGTGGTAACTGCTTCGGAAACAGGCTCTGCGGAGGTCTCCTCGGGTGCTTTTGTTTCGGAAGGCTCTGTCGAATAGAATGTATCTGCTTCGGTCTGTCTGCTGGCGGCATTGCCTGCGGACACGGTCTCACTGTCAGAAAACAAGGGTATACTATCGCCGGAGGTCAGATATTCGGTTTCGGGCTCAATGCTTCTGACGCTGCTTGCTTCAGCCGAAAAATCAGTTACTGAAGGGAGCTTATCGACTGCAGGCTCTTCTGCCTGTCCGCATCCCGAAAATAATATAGCTGCTATAAGAAGAACAGCGGGGAGCTTTTTCACATAACGCTGCGCTGTCTCGTTTGTATTGTCGGACATAGGTTCTGATTATCCTTTCTTTGCCATGTCAGGATATGCTAATTTTCTAAAATTTATTATACCACATTATTATGAGAATTTAAAGGGGGGATGGCTATAAAATTTTCAGCGGGTTTTCATGTGTTTTTATATCATTCTGCATAAAAAGAAAAAAATCACAAAATTATATGTTGAATCATACAATAATTAACAGTAAAGTCATTTTTATGTAAGCAAAATTTAATATGATGGAGAGCAAAATATTGTATACTAATTATAAAGGGGTGTGATAGGCATGAGATCAGAAAAACTCAAGGGCTTTACTTTGATCGAACTTATTGTTGTTATTGCCATCGTTGTAGCGCTTGCTGCTATTATTGTTCCTTCTGTTATTGGATATACATATCAGGCAAGGGCTGCTGTTGTTATGGAAAACGCCAGAAATGTTTATAACGGCGCCAAGCTTGCTGTGGTTGATTATATGGATGAGGTAACTATTTTACCGGGAGAAATTTATATCGGTGATGATTCGGGAACTGCTTATGCAGTCGGAGGCTCGGACGATCTTTCTGTGGGCAAATTTATGGGTGATGATTTTTCGGGGCATTATGCATTTAAGATCGCTGATAACGGTCTTGATGTTGAATTTGCTGTCTGGTGCAAAAAATACGCTGTCGATCAGAGTGATGTGAAGAAGTATTCGGTTGAAGAAATTGAACAAGATGTTTACAGAATGGGAATAGGAAGCTATCCCACAAAATAAGGCTGTTTATTATAAAGGTTGTATTATGCTGTCAATATGCCATATCATTTAAGGGGTGCGGTTATGGGAGCTTTTATCAGCCTTAAACGGACGGGCGGCACGATGATCGCCGCTGCGGTGCTTTCCTTTGTTGTAATGATCATTCATCGTGAATATATTGCTTGTCTGCCCATTGGCGGAGAGGATGTTCTTGGAGAGCTGTTTTTCGGGATACAGACCGTTCTCCTTGTGGCTGAGATGATCCTCGGGCTTCTGGCGGTGGGAAGCTGTATTTTTCTCCGTTCTCCTATGGACGGGATGCTGAGCTGTTTTTTGAAGCTGCTTCTTATTGCTGCTGTTTCGGCGGCTGCTCTTGGCATTGTCTGGCTTGTTGCTTACTTTGGAGAAGTTAATGCTGTTTCGGCGGCAATATTGATCTTATACTGATCTACATTGTTTTATACTAATAACCAATTGTTCTATGTATAAAGACGGTGGATAGAATACGTCGGGGTCAAGGAAAACGACCGCAGGCGGCATTTATGCATGGCAAGGGAGTTTGACGCAGAGTGGGCGTATTATAGCCG
>JAGBFZ010000150.1 GCA_018110855.1 Oscillospiraceae bacterium | reverse complement strand
GCCGATTATGCTGCCGGGCTTTGCAAGGCAGGGCAGTCCGAAGTAATCATACTTCTTATTGTAGAACTTTCCGCCCTCATAAACCTCGCCGCTGATGATGTCTGTCCATGTGCCCTCGGGAACGTAGAACTCAACTGTTCCCTGATCGTTAAGGATAGGTGCAACAAGGATATTCTCACCGAACATATACTGCTTGTCAAGGGTAAGGCAGGCAGGCTCATTAGCAAAGTCGATGACCATTGCTCTCATCATAGGAACGCCTGTCTCATGGGTCTTGACAGCCTGTGCCCAGATGTAAGGCATGAGTCTGCCCTTGAGCTTTGTGAAGAAGCGGAGAACATCAACGCACTCGGTGGAACCGTCCTTATCAAAGAGCCAAGGCACACGGTAGGAGGAGTTGCCGTGGAGACGGGAATGAGTGGAAAGGAGACCGAACGCAGCCCATCTCTTATAGATGTCAGCGGGAGCTGTTGCCTCGAAGCCCGACATATCGTGGCTGAAGAAGCCGAAGCCCGACATACAGAGGGAAAGTCCGCCGCGGATAGTCTCTGCCATGGAGGTGTATTCCGCAGAGCAGTCGCCGCCCCAGTGAACGGGGAACTTCTGTCCGCCAACGGTTGCGGAACGTGCAAAGAGACAAGCCTTATTCTCGCCATAATATTCCTTGAGGACGTTGAATACGGTCTTATTGTAAAGATATGTATAATAGTTGTGCATTGCAATGGGGTCGGAGCCGTCGAAGTATTTTACATTGGTGGGGATTCTCTCACCGAAGTCGGTCTTGAAGCAGTTTACGCCCATTTCGCAGAGAACTCTGAGCTTGGAAGCATACCACTCGCAGGCTGCGGGATTTGTAAAGTCAACTATCGCCATTCCGGGCTGCCAGAGCTCTGCCTGGAACACGCTGCCGTCGGGATTCTTGATGAAATATCCGCCCTCAACGCCCTCGTCAAAGAGCTTGGAACGCTGTGCGATATAGGGGTTTATCCATACGCATATCTCAAGTCCCTTATCGGTCTTGAGTCTGTTAAGCATTGCAGCGGGATCGGGGAACTGTCTCTTATCCCACTCAAAATCGCACCACTGGAACTCCTTCATCCAGAAGCAGTCAAAGTGGAACACCTGAAGAGGAATATCTCTCTCAGCCATGCCGTCAATAAAGGAGGTTACTGTTTCCTCATCATAATTTGTTGTGAAGGAGGTGGTGAGCCAGAGACCGAAGGTATATGCGGGAGGAAGAGCGGGCTTGCCGGAAAGAGTGGTGTAATTTGAAAGCACCTCGGGGATATCTGCGCCGCCGATAACGAAATACTCAAGTCTCTCTCCGGGAACAGTGAAGGAAACCTTGGAAACGGTATCCGAGCATACCTCAAAGGAAACCTTGTCCGAAGAATTTACGAGAACGCCGTAGCCTGTGGAGGAAACGTAGAAGGGAATACACTTGTAGGACTGCTCGGAGCAGGTGCCGCCGTCGGAGTTCCATGTCTCAACGTTCTGACCGTTCTTAACAAAGGGAGTGAACTTTTCTCCGAAGCCGTAGAAATATTCGCCCACGTTCATTGTGAACTGCTCGCGGATAAAGGTTCCTCTCTCGTCCTGAGGATAGCTCCAGAAGGTATCGTCCTGCATGGAGTTAAGGCGTGCGGATGTCTTGAACTTGCTTTCCTTGATAACGGATGCGCTTCTCCATGCACCGCCTGTGAGTCTCTTGTCCTTATAATAATACTGTACTGTCCAGTTGAACTTGCCGATAACTACCTTTGTATCGCCGCTCAGGATCTCCCAGCAGTCGTCTTTTTCGGTGATAACGGGGGTATAGCCCTGATCTTCCTCAAGCTCGAACTTGGGAGCATTGTTCAAAGCGCCCTTGAAATGGTCGATGGAGACCTTGATAACGTCCTTCTGAGTTGATGTAAAGGAGATATCGAGGCAGGGTCCGCCAAGGGTCATTCCTCTGTTCTGAATGTACTGAGTGGTGGCGTAAACGTTGAGACCGTTTTTAACGGGTGTGATCTCATACGCCTGAGAAGCGTAGTTTACCTCATAGCCGCGCTGATTGAGCCAGAAGCCGTCTGCAAATTTCATGATTGAAATCCTCCTTAATATTTTTATATGTATGACTTTATTTACCTTTTTAATCATTTGACTGTGTATCAAAAACATCATCAAATGTTATCGTTTACATTGTACAACATCAACAAGTGAATGTCAAGGGCTTTTTGAAATTTTACATCTTATTAACATTACGACTCTCCCCTGTTATTTCAATCTCTCGTCCTCAGATGGATAAACTGCAGTCATACCGCAGATATCAACAGTAACCTTGAAATCATAATTGTCAGAGTCCGGGTCTGATACTTCTATCCGAACTCTTTCAAGAGCTACCTTATCATCTGAGCTTAGCTGCTCCTCAAGAACATGGGGATCAATGGTGCAGCTTTCAGGGTCAAAGCCCTCAAAGCCTGTTTTAAAGCTATAGCCCATGATCTCCTGCTTT
>JAGBFZ010000149.1 GCA_018110855.1 Oscillospiraceae bacterium | reverse complement strand
TCATACAGATACTTTTAAGCACTTCATATTCCGATCGCCGCCAACGTGCAATAGCGTTCTTTCCGACACCAAAGCCCATTTCGGACAATGCCAGGGCAATACCGTTCTGAACGGGAATACCTCTTGAATAATGCCCAATCGGAACATAGTCAATGTGCAAATGCGGCGTTGCCTCATCCATATGAAGCACGGCGCAGAACACCTTAAAATTCGGATTTCGCTGTTCAAAGCCGTTCATATACTCGGTCAGCACAGCCTTTGCCGTTTCCGCATCGACAGTGCCAACGCCTGTATCCTTCATATCTCCGATTTGCACAATATCCTCGTAAAAGCTCTTGCGCTTATCCGCAGATGTGACTACATTCGGGGAATATCCCCTGCCGAACTGATGCTCATAGTAGCTAACCGTTATCTTTCGATCATTTCGCTTCTGTCTGGCGTTATACTCGCTGACAGCACCGTTAAACAGCCTTTCGTACATCTCCTGCTGGGGTATGTTCACGAACACGATATTATCCTTTGTTCGGGTCTTATCGACATTATTCGCCGTAAACAGCCGCAAATTGTGGGTAAGGCTCCCCTTACCCTGACATAATGACGCTCTTTTGATTTTCATCATTCCACCTCCAAATCTAAATTTATATTGTTTATAACTATAACATTATTGTTTAGTTTATGTTATTATACACCTATCCGGTACTTTTGTCAATAGGTTTTCGAAAATTTCTCAAACTTTTTTGTTTAGCTTATTGACTATTATTGTTTTTCGTGATATAATCTATTTATAAAGATATTATGGAGGGACTGCTATGACCGTAGGCGAAAGAATCAAGTATGCCCGTAAAATGCGTGGGCTTACACAAAAAGAGTTAGGTCTGAGGATAGGCTTCGATGAAAACACAGCCGATGTCCGTGTGGCACAATATGAGAGCGGCACAAGAACGCCCAAGCTGGATATGCTTACAAAAATAGCTGACATTCTGGACGTCAACATAGATTCCTTGCGTGAACCCACCCTTGAAGATACAACTTCTTTCCTGCATCTGCTTTTCAACCTCGAAATGGAAGCCGATAAGCGGCACACCAACAACTTTTCTATCGTTTCAGTTCCCGATGATACATTTAAGGAGCAGACGCACCCTGCTATACAGTTTCACAATCATCTGCTTGAGGAGTTTCTTCTGGAGTGGCAGCTTCGCAGGATTGAGCTGCGGAACGGTACTATTACCAAAGAGGAATACGATGAATGGATGTTCAATTTCCCGGCAACCTCGGACAATTGCGGCAAATCCGAGCCTGAACGCAAGTGGCGCAGATAACGACAGCAGCCCCCGATACCACATTTTCATATGCGGTATCGGGGGCTGCTTTTTTGCTCCCTGTCGGGAGCTATACGCTTTGCTGTCGCAAAGCGAAACAGGCGGCTTCGCCGCCGTTTTAGTCGTGGCTGCGCCACAACTAACGCCATAGTACTTATGACATTGCCGACAGCTCTACAGGGAGCTGTCATCACCGCCGCAAGCGGCTATATCATAAGTACCGGCGCTCTCCGAGGGGCAGGCGTTCCCCCTGCACCCCCTATTAAATTCTCGGAAAAAATTCATATCAAAACAAACCACAAGCTAAGGGATCGCTCCTTGAAGCCCCATTTTCTCCATCAACAAGCTCTTTTTTGTTATTGAAAAGCAGAATTATTTATGCTATAATAACAATAACGTATCATATCAGCAGGGAGATGATAATTTGCTGAACTTTGCCGTATGCGATGACGACAGGAAAACGGCTGACGAAATATCCGACAGGTTATACAGCTATTTTAAAGAGAAAAATAGGGAGATAAACATATCGGAACTTTATGACGGTAACTCTCTGCTTTGCAGCAGTAAAAGCTTTGATGCAGTTTTTCTCGACATAAAAATGCCCGATACCGACGGAATGGAAACGGCTCGCTTGCTGAGGAAATCAGGCTTTGACGGCTTTGTTATTTTCATAACTATCCTTGAGGATTATGTTTACGACTCATTTGAGGTATCTCCCTTTGATTACATCGTCAAGCCAATAAATGAAGAGAGATTTCTCCGCACATTATCAAGGCTTAATAATGAATTGGAAAGCCAAAAGCGCACACTGATAATCCAAAACAACGGTGAGAAGCGTATAATTCCCGTGAATGAAATTGTTTACTGCGAGGTTATTGACAGGCAGAGCTTTATTCATACCAAAAGCGGTGAAACGATCAGCTTATACGAAAAAATAGAAAATCTTGAAAAATCTTTAAACAGTGCATTTTTTAAATGTCACAGGAGCTATATTGTTAATCTCAGCTGTATTACTGCTTTTTCAAACGGAACAGCCCATATGTCGGACGGGAGCCTGATACCCGTTTCACGACTGCGGAAAAATGACTTTGAACAGGCACTGATAAAACATATGAGGGGATAGAATGTTTACAGAAAGTTTTGCGGATTCTTTTGGTATCCTTTGCGGAAACACCATAGAAACAGCCGCTGCATATTATTGCTTTTGCAAAATTATTTCACACAAACCACGCCTAAGAGAATATGCCGTTATCATTGCATTAAGTTTGATTTTTCCCATAAATGCCATAGTTTTCACACTTATGATGATAATATCGGGGACAGTATTTTCAAAGAGTCATATTGCAACAATTATTGCTGCGGCAGCAATCACGGAAACGATTTTTCAGCTTTCATTCTCCCTTTGGGGTGCAGTTGCAGGAATAATCTCGGGCATATCTAATTTTAAAGAAATACCGTATTTCGGGACAACTGCTATGCTTTCGGGTGAGCTTTTTTCCTTGATGACAGCGGTATGTATTTTGGATAAACTTTCGGATATTTTATCCCGAAAGTGGAACGACAAGGCGGCATTAATGCTATTTCTGCCGCTTCCGATAATATTTATCTCCGGATATTACATCAATCAAAGCATTCTCGGAAATACTGTATCGTACAGTAGTATGCCGACCTTGGGAAATTCTCTTTATACTGCCATTGCAGTTTTGCTTGGTATAATTGGCGTTTTTGCCCTTTTATTCTCATCGGACAAGCTCGGACGGCTTGAATATGCAAATGGTTTGCAGGAAAAATATATCGATGAAGCGAGAGAAAAACTTGATAAAACCAAAGCATACCGACACGACTGCAAAAATCATCTGACAGTTTTAAGGGAGCTTGTAAAAATGGATGAAGCCGAAAATGCAAAGCAGTATCTTTCCGATTTAGAGAAAAGATATGCGTTTTCGCCCGATTACCGTACGGGAAGCACTGCTGCGGATATTATTATTGCAGACAAATTTTCTGCGGCGTCATATAAAAACATTGCGGTTGAATGCACTCTTAATATTCCCGCTCAAAAATTTAATGACGTGGATATTTGTACCTTGCTTGCAAACGCTCTGGATAATGCCGTTCACGGCTGTGAGAAGGCTTGTGGGAATAAATACATAATGATCTCAGGCTTTGAACAGGGTGGTATTTTCCTTATTGAGATTGAAAACAGCTTTGACGGAAATACTTCATTCACTTGTGGAACAGGAATCGACAATATGAATAAAGCGGCAAATAAGTACGGCGGCAGTGTTCATCTTTCCTGCGAGGGAAACGTATTCCGCACAAGTATTATCCTGAACATTTCACAGCATTAAAACGACATTTCACAGCATAGCTATTGAAATAACCGCCTTCTCGAGTATAATAAAAATATACCATTGAAAGGCGGTTATTATATGAACATAAACAGTATTGGCGGAACGAGCTATTCCGGTATAAGTGAAGTTCGCAGGACAGATAACCTTAGTGCAGGCGGAAATGCCGATATTCCCGAAACCGCACCTAAGAAAAACAGGGACGAATACATTCCTTCCGAAGATGATAAGCCCATTGGTCTTTATAAGCCTTCCGAGGACGAAAACGGCGATCCCTGCATTAATTACGACAATCCCGAAAAAAAGGATAAATCGGAAAAATGCACGGCAAACACCGACAAGGTCGACCGTGAGATAAAAAAGCTGAAAGAAAAAGCGAAGCAGCTTCGTCAGCAGCTCAAGTCCGCTTCCGAGGATGAACGGGACGAGCTTGTAAAACAGCTCAGAGCGGTGGAAACAGAGCTTTCACAAAAGGATAATGACAGTTACCGCCGTGAAAATACAATTTTCTCATAAAAATACGAAAGCAGCTCAATCCATTTTTTGATTGAGCTGCTTTTCTATAATACTATTGGCTTATCATTGTTATGTTATAACCTTACAACAACCCCAAACACAGCTTTTCCAGGATAAAAAACGAAAAAATCCGAACCCTGTGAAGAGTTCGGATTTGAACGATGTGGCTCCCCAAGCTGGACTCGAACCAGCGACATCATGATTAACAGTCATGCGCTCTACCGACTGAGCTATTGAGGAATATA
>JAGBFZ010000148.1 GCA_018110855.1 Oscillospiraceae bacterium | reverse complement strand
AGGAGCGACCTTCCCCTACAAAAAGGATCCCGAGGACAGAAATATCCGTCTCTCCCCCTCCTATCCTCCCGTTGAAGATCTCCGCAAGGCAATGGAGCTTTTCTGCATCTGCGTAAAGCTCGCTTCCGCCGAGAAGCTGCTGGCTGAATAAAATAGCATACAATATAAAACCGCCCCCGACAAACTCTGTCGGGGGCGGTCTGATTTATCCCAAAACTCAATAATTCTCGGCGCTTATCTCAAAATAGCTCTGAGGGTGATTGCAAACAGGACAAACCTCGGGAGCCTTTGTGCCCACAATGATGTGACCGCAGTTGCGGCATTCCCAAATCTTGACCTCGCTCTTTTCAAAAACAGCGGCAGTCTCCACATTTTTAAGAAGAGCGCGGTAACGCTCCTCGTGGTGCTTTTCAATAGCGCCAACCATGCGGAATTTCTTTGCAAGCTCAGGGAAGCCTTCCTCCTCGGCAGTCTTTGCAAAGCCCTCGTACATATCAGTCCACTCATAGTTCTCGCCGTCAGCGGCAGCAGCAAGGTTGTCGGCAGTGCTGCCAATTCCCTGAAGCTCCTTGAACCACATTTTAGCGTGCTCCTTCTCATTGTCAGCGGTCTTGAGGAAAATAGCAGCTATCTGCTCAAAGCCCTCCTTTTTCGCAACGGAGGAAAAATATGTATATTTGTTCCTTGCCTGAGACTCGCCTGCAAAAGCTGCCTCAAGATTCTTTTCAGTCTGTATACCTGCGTATTTTGAAGCCATGATAATGACCTTCCTTTCCTGATATTTTCTATATTATACACAATTTTTCCGAAAAAGTCAACATTGTCTCAGGATTTTTTTATGCTATATTTGTGAATATTATCAAAAGTCCCCCAAAACAATACCAAAAACATATCCATAATAGCTTTTAAAATCAGATCACATCAATTGGACAGGCACTGAAAAAATCTCAGTACCGCATATTAAAAATACACAAAAGCTGTTGACTAATTGCAAATAATGTGGTAAAATTTAATTAAGTTATGCATCGGAGGTGATTTCGTGGATAAAAAGGGGCGTCATTATATAGGAGTGTGCCTGAGCAGGATGCAGGAGGATCTGAATACTGATTTTGTTCATTCCATGATCGGCAGAGCCACGGAATGCGGCTTCAAGGTGCTGATCTATAATGCTTTCTCGGATTTTTATGTAAATACAAGCTATGATATAGGCGAAAACCATGTTTTCGATCTCATTGACTATGATATACTTGATGGTCTGATAATAATGAGCGAGACTATCAAGAATGACGACATACTGAGTTCCATAGTCGGCAGAGCAAGGGAGAAGAATATCTTCACCGTCTGCGTTGACAAGCACGTTGAGGGCTGCTATAATATCAGCTTCAACTATAAAAGCGCCTTTGAAGCGATCACCGAGCATATAATCTCAGTCCACGGCTGCAGACTGATAAATGTTGTGGCAGGCTTTAAGAACAACACGTTCTCCGACGAGCGCATTGAATGTTGCCGCAGAGTCATGAAGGCGCACGGAATAGAGCTTGATGAACGCAGGATAATGTACGGTGATTTCTGGTCTGACCCCACCGCAAAAGCCTTTGATGAATTTATGGCATCGGGAATGTCAATGCCCGACGCATTCATCTGCTGCAACGATACCATGGCAATAACCATCTGCAATAAGCTGAAGGAACGGGGCTATACGGTCCCCACCGATGTTATCGTTACAGGCTTTGACGGCATTGTTGAGGAAAGATATCACATTCCCCGCCTCACCACCGCCAAGCAGGACGTTGTACTTGCAGGCATAAAGGCAGTAGACGCCATAGCCGCTCACCTTGAAGGCAAGGACATCGGCGACAGCTGTATAGTGGATCATACTGTAATGATATCCCATTCCTGCGGCTGCAGAATGATAGATTACCGTGACGCTTCGGGGCAGATAAATCCCCTGTTCAAGCTATTTGAAGCGGACGTTTCCTATGACACCTTCATGGACGAGCTTTGCAATCAGGCGTCGGAAGCTTCTTCTCTTGAGGAGCTAAGCTCTGTTATTCTGGGGCATACGGTCTCTTACGGCTATTTCTATTACGCTCTGAGCCTGAACGAGGATTTCTCCAATATGAGCGATGACTATAACAGCCTTATATCAGGAGTCATTCCCCGGACCGACGGCAAACGGCTCATTCTCTGCGAAAGACTTTTCGGGGATTGTTACAAGCCTGTTCTTGCCGAAAAGCCCTCCCATTTTGAAGATGCTGCGAATACGATAAATGTATTCCTCTATTGGTCCGTTCATTTCAGAGACTATGTTATCGGTCACGGCGTAATGGGGCTAAGCACAGGCAGCGACGGGCTTACCTCCAATTTAGATATCCGCCATCTCCTGAAGCACGCAAGAAATGTTAATCATGTTCTTGAAATATACAACAGCCAGTCGGTAATGAAAAAGGTGATAAGCAGGCTCAATGAGCTTTATATAAGAGATCACACAGGACTGTACAACCGAAGGGGCTTTTATTCCGAAATGGAAAAGCAGCTTGCCGAGGCATTGAATGACAAGGAAAATACATACAGCCTTGCAATAATCTCCATTGATCTGGACGGCTTGAAGACTATCAATGATTCCTATGGTCATGCCGAGGGAGATATTGCGATCAAGGCAATAGCTGATGCCCTTATTACTGTCGGCGGAGAGCATGATATCTGCTCCCGTTTCGGAGGAGACGAATTTACCGTGGCAAAGGTCTGCACGGGCGACCCCGAGGACGACGGAAATATCATGGTAAAAAAGCTCAAGGCAAGGCTCAATTACATTAACGAAACCTCCGGCAAGCCATATATGGTTCAGGGAAGCTATGGAGTTTTCGGCGCAAAAATTACCGAGGATATGGACATTGACGCAATAATCCGAACAGCGGACGACAGAATGTACAGCGATAAATCAACCCATAAGGAAAGCCGCAGCCGATGCACATCAAGGAAATAATTTTTCGGGCGATCATAATGTATCGCCCGATTTTCATATCCATTGGTCAAATACAATAAATAATCGCCTGTAAGTTCATGTGATATGATAATTGAAAAAGTCCTCATAAAATGGTAAGATTTATGTAAGAGTGAGGGGCTGTGAAGCTCCCCGAAAAATGAAAGGATTGAGTAAGATGAAGATCAGAAAATTTTTATCCCTGCTTATTTCCATGGTCATGATGATGTCACTCTGCTGTGCTGCGGGAGTATCCGTAAGCGCCGCCGAAGCAGCTGTTTCTCTGCCATGGAAAACGATTACAATCGCCAAGGGAAAAACCGTCAGCCTTACCCCCGAGGTAACGGGAGCAAAGGATTATACCCTTGAATGGACAACCTCCGACAAAAGCATTGTCACCGTAACCTCCAAGGGCAAGGCAACAGGCGTGAAGAACGGCACAGCAACCGTTACCGTCAAGGTAAAGGGAACAAGTGCAAAGGCTTCCGTCAAAGTCACTGTGGGCACAAAGGTAAGCGCCGTTACCGCCTCCGAAAGCAGCATTTCCCTGAAGGCAGGCGAGACATATACAGTTAAATGTGACATTTCCCCCGAGGGCGCTTCAAACAAGGCTCTCTCCTACTCCACCTCCGACAAGAGCGTGGCAGCCGTAAGCTCAAAGGGCGTTATCACCGCAGGAAAATCGGGAACCGCCAAGATCACCGCAAAAGCCACCGACGGCAGCGGCAAAAAGGCTGTTATCACCGTTAAGGTAACAGGCTCTTCGGATAAGACAAGCACTTCCAACAGCACCGGTAAAAAAACCACCGCCAAGGCTACAAACGGCTTTGATACAAAGAAAACCTCTATGGATATTGTAAAGGATATGGGTGCAGGCTGGAATCTGGGAAATTCCCTTGACGCCACAGGAACAGGTCTCGCCTCCGAGACCTCATGGGGCAATCCCAAAACCACCAAGGATATGATCGACGACATCTGCGAGGCAGGCTTCAAAACCATAAGAATCCCTGTTACATGGAGTAATCACTGTGATTCAAAGGGCAATGTTGACAAGGAATGGATGAACAGAGTAAAGGAAGTCGTTGACTACGCATATGATAACGGAGTATATGTTATCATTAATTCCCATCATGATAATTCATACTACAATGTGGGCAAATGCGCAGAGAGCGATGCCGAGCTGAAAAAGTCCGTCAAGAAGATGACCACTATCTGGACACAGATAAGCAAGACCTTCAAAAATTACGATGAGCGCCTTATCTTTGAGACCCTGAACGAACCCCGCACCGAGGGCAGCGCAAAGGAATGGTCGGGCGGAACAGCAGAGGAAAGAGAGATAGTCTACACTCTCAACAGCGAGATCGTCAAGGCTATCCGTGCAACAGGCGGAAATAACGCATACCGTCATATTATGGTGCCCTCTTATGCAGCGACCTCCGATATCAACACCTTAAAGCAGATGAAGCTCCCCGATGATGACAGAATAATCATGTCCGTTCATGCTTACAGCCCCTATTTCTTCGCAATGGCAGAAAACGGTTCAGGAACATTCACTGATAAGGACAAGACGGAGCTTGACAATTTCTTCAAGAATCTGAACAGCATTTTCGTAAGCAAGGGTACTCCCGTTGTTATCGGCGAATGCGGCGCCACAAACAAGAAAAACCTTGAGGACCGTGTTGCATGGGCTGAGTATTTCGTTAAGGGCGCAGGCAAATACAACATTCCCTGTGTTATCTGGGATAATAACTCGGGCAAGAGAAGCGGCGGCGAATGCTTCGGCATTTACAGCAGAGAGAAAAAGGAATTTACCTATCCCGAGATCGCAGAAGCCTTTGTAAATGCAGCAAAATAATTATTTCGGATATACCTTCGGGGCGGAGATTTCTCCGCCCCGTCAGTCTGTCGAAAAAGAAATGACAATTGTATAATGTGCACAAATCCACACGAAAATTGCTTTGTCAAAAACGTTCCACCGGAACGTTTTTGAGGATAGTTTTGCACAACCGCCATAAAAGGGGAGGCGGTCTTGTACGCCTCCCCTCAAAATGCTGTCGCATTTCTCACCCCTTGCTCCGTTCTTTTGAAAATAAGGGGATTTCGCCGTCTGCGGACGGCGACAAGGTGGCTCCGCCCCCTTGACCCCTGCCACCTTTGAAAAGGTGGACGAAACTTTTAGAGTGCCATTATTTGTGCAGATTTTTTCATTTGAGTGCTTTATCGACAAGCTGTCGGGGCGGAGATTTCTCCGTCCGTTTTTTTATATTGCCTTGACAGAGAAATACTATTGTGATAAAATTAAATAAAGGTTACCGAATTGCTAACCATCTTTCACCGAAAACATGGAGGTAATTTATGAATCATAAGAAAATCATCGCCCTCACCGCAGTCATCTCAATGCTCACATTCAGCGGCTGCTCGTCCGCACAGGAATCGGCAGAAAGCACAGACGCAGCAGACATATCCGTAACCGCCGAAGTGACAGCCGATACGTCCTCTGAAACAGAGGCAGAAGAGGAAGCAGCAGCAGAGACAACGGCAGAGACAACGGCAGAGACAACGGCAGAGACAACGGCAGAAACAGCTTCCGAAACCGAAGAAACCTCAGTCGAGACAGCTTCCGAATCAAAAGCCGCTCCCGCATCTGGGCTTTCCGCAGAGGAAGCATACAGTGCCAAAAACGGCGAATCATGGACAAATGAGCTTATGACATCCACAAGCAGCTGGGACAAGGGAAACATTGTATTCAAGTGCTCAGCAAGTGAAGGCGAGGATATCGTCACTACCATAGAAATGTCTGTCTATAACAATAAGATGTATATGGACACTCAGATCCCCGGGCTTATGTCAATGACAATGATAATCGACGGTGAAAAGGGCTATCTTATCGACAAGCCTTCAAAGACCTACGCCATTGATACCGAAACCGAATATGACGCCGACAGCGAGGTGGAATCCGTTGTAGATACCACCGCCGATTACAGCAGCTTTACGGAGGACGGCATTGAAAATATAGACGGAACGGATTATATTTACGAAAAATTCGTCAGTGAAGAAGGAGCAGTTGTGTTCTACTACACTCCCGACAGCAAGCTGTGCAAAATGGGTACAGAGGGCGAGATCGCTGATTTTACGATTGACCTGCTTGAAGAGCCTGACGAGTCCTGCTTTGTTATCCCCGATGACTACACCGAGATAAGCATGGAGGATATGTCCATGAAAATGATGGCAGGACTTTTCAGCGCAATGGAGGAAGCCTCCGAAGGGGAATAAACCAATTAACGTCAAAATGAAAATCGGAAGGTGAATTTCGGCAATGGCAGTTGATATGAAGGACTGTCCCCCCTATCTTCGGGAATATATATTTTATTTAAGAGTTATAAAAAACCGCTCGGAAAAGACTATTGAATCCTATTATATAGATCTGCGGCTGTTTTTGCGGTACATCAAGGAAAACATGATGAACGCCAAGGGAGACGATATTGACGTTATTGCAGATGTTCCCTTTTCCAAGGTCAGCTCAGTGACATTGGCGGACGTTTACGAATATCTGAACTATTCCGCCGAGGAACGGGGCAACAACGACAAGACAAGGGCAAGAAAAATTTCCGCAATCAAGGGTTTTTACAAGGCTTTGTGCAATAATAAGCTTACAAGCTTTCATCTTGAGACAAATCCCGTTGAAACGCTGGATGTTCCAAGCCCCAAAAGAGCGCAGCCAAAATATCTGGGACTGGACGAGAGCAGAAAGCTCCTTGAAAATATAAGCCCCGCCGAGGATTTTTATGAACGTGATTTCTGTATCCTCATGCTTTTTCTCAACTGCGGAATGAGACTTTCCGAGCTGGTGGGGATAAATATTCAGGATATTGACTTAGATGACCGAACCCTCAGACTTCTGGGCAAGGGCAACAAGGAGCGGATAATCCACATAAACGGCGGCTGCGAGGAAGCAATACGGCAGTATCTTGCCGCAAGACCCGAAGCCCCCACCGATGCGCTGTTTCTCTCCAAGCGGAAAACGAGGATAAGCAACAGACGTGTGCAGCAGATAGTTACAAGTGCTATCGAGCGCATTGGCATGGGAAACAGAGGGCTTTCCACCCATAAGCTGAGGCACACCGCCGCTACCCTTATGTATCAGTACGGAAATGTGGACCCAATGGTATTAAAAGAAATTCTCGGTCATGCAAGCGTTTCCACCACCGAGATATACACCCATCTCACCAACGAGAACGTACGCACAGCGCTTGAATCCAATCCTCTCTCGGATGAGGGCTTCAGAATGAAAAAACATTCAAATAAATGATCTTTGGAAGGGCAGGGATATCATGAATTACATCAAATCAGAGCACTCCTTCATCAGTTCAAACAAATCCGACAGGATAGCCTACTATATTTATACCCCCAAGGAGGGAAAAGCCAAGGCTCTGGTGCAGATATGCCATGGAATGTGCGAATATGCCGAAAGATACGAGCATTTCATAGATCACCTGTGCAAAAACGGCTTTGCGGTGATCGCTCACGATCATCTGGGACACGGAAATTCTGCTGCCGAGGAATACGATCTGGGATATTTTGCCCTTGACAACGGCTGGATATGCCTTATCAAGGATATGCGCCGTGTACAGCTTATCGGCAGACAGATGTTCGGCAAGATACCGAGATTTGTTCTTGGTCATTCCCTGGGCTCCCTTGTAACACGCTGCCTGCTGGCAAGATACAGCTCGGACGCAGACGGCGTTATTATCCTCGGAACTGTGGGAAAGCATCCCTCCGTTCACGCAGGGATAATGCTTGCGGACAAGGAGATCATGCTCCATGGAGTAAAGAGCCGCTCAAAAAAGATAAACAGGCTCCTTTTCGGAATGTCCAATGCCCGTATCCCCGACAAGCGGACGGAGTTTGACTGGGTATCCCGTGACGAGAAGGTAGTTGCGGATTACTGCGGCGACAGAAAGTGCAATTTCATCTTCACCGCCTCCGCATTCAGAGACCTTTTCATGCTGGAGCTGTACTCCTCCTCCCGTTCATGGTACGGAAAGGTAAGAAAGGATCTCCCCATGCTCATCATGAGCGGCACAGACGACCCCATCGGCTCATACGGCAAGGGAGTTATGCAGTTTTTCAGAGGGCTTGATTCCCACGGCTTCACAGATGTAAGGCTCAAGCTCTGGGACGGCTGCCGCCATGAGCTTTTAAACGAGACAAACAGGCTTGAGGTATACAGCGATATTGTAAACTGGCTGAATGAGGAAACCGAAAAGCTCACAAAAAGTAATCCACAGAACGGGTAAAGGATAAATGATATGTTTGCAAAAATAAACAGTCTGGGGCTTTTCGGGCTGAATGCCTTTGCAGTGCAGGCGGAGATAGAGGTAAGCAAGGGAACTCCCTGCTTTGATATCGTGGGGCTTGGGGACACTGCCGTAAAGGAGAGCCGTGAGAGAATAAGAGCCGCATTCCGCAGCGCAGGGCTGAAATTCCCTCTTGCAAGGGTAATTGTAAATCTTGCCCCCGCAGATACAAAGAAAACAGGCAGCGTCCACGACCTTGCCATATTTGCGGCACTCCTCAAGGCAACGGGCGAAATAACAGACGATCTTGACAAGACCGCATTTATCGGAGAAGTCTCCTTAAACGGAGATGTCCGCCCTGTGAACGGCGTTCTTCCCATGGTCCTCCGTGCGGAAAAGGAGGGCTTTGATACAGTATTCGTTCCTGCCGCAAACGCATATGAGGCAAGCGTGGCGGAAGGGATAACCGTTTACGGAGTTGAGAATGTGCGTGAAATAATCGGGCATTTTGGGGGAGAATCGGTGCTTATCCCCCAGAAGAAATATGAGGTAATGCCCGATGACCGGTTTGATACGGCAGATTTTGCCGATGTAAAGGGTC
The DNA here is from genome assembly GCA_018110855.1 of Oscillospiraceae bacterium. GTDB lineage: Bacteria > Bacillota > Clostridia > Oscillospirales > Ruminococcaceae > Huintestinicola. The sequence goes on along the minus strand of JAGBFZ010000148.1, from coordinate 6,776 downwards.
AGCAGACCGTGAAAAAAGCAATGGAATACGCTGCCGCAGGAGGGCATAATCTCCTGATGATAGGTCCCCCGGGCAGCGGAAAATCAATGCTTGCCAAAAGGCTTTCCACCATAATGCCTGCAATGACCTTCCGTGAATCGGTGGAGACAACGAATATCCATTCGGTCTGCGGCATTGTTTCAAGCGAAAATCCCCTTGTAGTGAAAAGACCGTTCAGATCGCCCCACCACACAATATCGGCAGCAGGACTTTCGGGCGGCGGAAGCGTTCCCCGTCCGGGAGAGATATCCCTCGCCCATAACGGTATACTGTTTTTGGACGAGCTGCCCGAGTTTTCACGTCAGGCGCTGGAGATCCTCCGTCAGCCCCTTGAGGACAAGAGCGTTACCATTTCAAGAGCCTCGGGAACAGTTACATACCCCTGCTCATTTATGCTTGTGGCGGCAATGAATCCCTGTCCCTGCGGATATTTCGGACATCCCACAAGGCAGTGCATCTGCGGACAGAAGCAGGCTAAGGCGTACATAAACAAGATATCTGGTCCTCTGTTAGATCGGTTCGACATACAGGTAGAGGTTGCTCCCGTTGAATATGCCCATCTTTCCTCAAAAGCAAAGGAGGAAAGCAGCAGTGCCATAAGAGAGCGTGTGCAGAAGGCAAGGGAAATTCAGCAGCGCCGATTCAAAGGAACGGACATCACCTGCAATGCAGGCATAACTCCCGACATTCTTCATGAGGTATGCCCCGTAACCGAAGCGGGCAATGAGCTGCTCAAGGGAGTATTCGAGAAAATGGGGCTTTCCGCCCGTGCATACGACAGGATACTCAAGGTCTCGAGAACGGTTGCCGATATGGACGGCAGCGAGGAGATCGACCGTCCCCACATTGCCAAGGCGGTGCAGTTTCGGAGCCTTGACAGGAAATACTGGAATGAATAATTTTTTAGTGGGGAATGTTTATGGAAAAACTTTTTGATCTCTATGTTGATATCAAAGAAGAGATTGGCGTTAAAGGAAAAACCCGTGGTATAAACATGGTTTCGTTCATCGGAAAGGCTGAAGGAACGTATTTTAACGGTAATGTCATTGGAACAGGAGTTGACACCCAAGTTTCTTCCCCCGAGGGAAAATGGTTCCTATCTGCAAGATATATGCTTGAGGGAACGGACATTGACGGAGAGAGATGCCGCATCTTCATTGAGAATAACGGCAGCCTTGAGATAGGTCTTACTCCCCGGATAGTAACTGACAGCAAAGCTCTCAGTAAATTTGAAACAGCAGAACTGAAAGCTGAGCTTTCCCCAATGGAAGGCGGCGTTATAGTTTCTGTTTGGGGATAACACAATTCCCGATCATACCGCAGGAATCACGGTATGATCGGGAATAATTTTTATTCGTTTTTCTCCGATTTCAGGCTGCTGCCCATAATGTCCGAAACATCGGTAATGGTCACAAACGCCTTTTTGTCATGCTTTGCCACAATTGCCTTGAGCCTTGCTATCTGGAAACGGTTGACCACAAAGTAAATTATGGTCTGTTCCTTGCCCTTGTAATAGCCGTGGGACTGAATATGAGTAATTCCATGCCCGAAGGTCTCGGAAAGGTCCTCGCTTATCTCGTCCTTTTTGCTTGTGATTATCATAGCGGACTTTGCCTTGTCAAAGCCCTCAACAATGAAATCCACAGTCTTGATGGCGGCGCAGTAGGTGATTATGGAATACAGCGGCAGTATAAAATCATTAAGGATCGCTCCTGCGCAGATGTACAGCACAGCATTGTAAATCATAACAAAGTTGCCTACCGTAAGCCCCAGCCCCTTTGCAAATATCACCGCCATAACCTCAATGCCGTCAATGGCACCCCCGAATCGGATCGTAAGACCGCTTCCCACGCCCGAGATAAGTCCTCCGAATATGGCGCAGAGAAGCAGATCGCTGCCTGCAATGGGCGAGCCTGCACTGAGATCAAATCCGCTCATATACGTTATTATGTAAGATGCCGCCGAGTACACCACCACCGCAAAGATGGAATATACCGTAAAATGCTTCCCCTGCATTTTCGTGCCGTAAATAAAAAGCGGAACGTTCAGTATAATAAGGAAAACCGACATGGGAACCGTCGGAAACAGCCTGCACAGCAGCATTGAGGTTCCCGAAATGCCGCTGTCGTAAAGATGAACAGGGGCTAAAAACAGATTTACTCCGATGGCGTTCACAATACCCGCAGCAAACAGCAGCAGGAAATTTATCAGCCTGAAATCCCCCGAAATGCTTTTTTTCTTCACTCAAACATCCTTCCTTTCCAAATTCTCTTTTTTATAATTATACTACATAATACGGAAGGATGTCAACGGATATTACTTTTCTTCTTCGGGCGAGATATCATCTGCGGGATTAACGTGTACCATGATGTGCTTTACCTTGGGGAAGGTCTGCTCAATATCGTTATGTACGCTCTCCGCAATGTGATGTGCCTCACGCAGTGTGTATGAGCCGTCTGCGCTTATCTCCACATCAACATAAATTTTATTTCCGAACACACGGGTCTGGAGCAGGTCAATTCCCATTACCATGTCATTTTTCATAACACAGTCATAAATTTCCTTCTCAGTTTCCTCATCGCAGGAATGGTCTACCATTTTATTCATGGCGTCCTTGAAAATATCAAAGGCAGCCTTTGCGATAAATACGAATATCACAAGGCTGGCAATGGGGTCCATAACGGGAAAGCCCAGCCTTGCTCCCGCAATACCTATCAGAGCGCCTATGGACGAAAATGCGTCCGAGCGGTGATGCCATGCGTCAGCCATCAGTGCGCTTGAATCTATCTTCTTTGCGTAATGCCTTGTGTACCAATACATTCCTTCCTTTGCGGCTATGGAAATAATAGCTGCCGCAAGGGCAAGAACGCCCGGGGTCTGAAGCTCGCTGTAATTTCCGCTTGTTATCTTTTTAAGTGCGTCCGCCCCTATTCCGAGACCCGTTATGAACAGTACCACCGACAGAAGTATCGCCGCCACACATTCAAGGCGCTCATGCCCGTAAGGATGCTCCTTATCGGCTTCCTTTGAAGCAAGCTTTATTCCGATAATTACAACGATTGTGCTGAACACATCGGAAGCGGAATGTACCGCATCGCTTATCATCGCTCCCGAATGAGCGATGATTCCCGCAAGGAGCTTAACAAGAGAAAGCACCGCATTTTCAATTATCGTAATGACCGATACCCTGTTTGCGATCGCCTGAAAATCGGTTCCTGCTTCCTTTTCCATCATTGTCATTGTGTTTTTGTTTTCCATAACAGTTACCTCCAAAAATATTAAGATAGCTCTATGGCACCAAATATCTGTGGGGGATTATGTAAACCGATTTTTATAAAAATATACAAAAACACCCACGAATCCAGTAATAGCATCTACTGTCCCGTGGGTGATAATTCCACTGTTACTAATGTAACCCGACTCCATGACATATGTCACGGTCTGTTCAGTTTGTACTGTAGATCAATATGCAGTGCAAAGAGTATATATAGTATAGCATATTATTTTCAGCTTGTCAAGTGCGTTTTTGTTTTTTGAAGAAATGTGTATATTGACAGTCCTCGGCAAATATGATAAAATTTTTATAGAAAATAAAACGGAGGAATGATAAAATGAAAAGAAATATCATTTCGGCGGGAATTGCTGCGGCAATGCTCCTTTCCGCCTGCACTTCCGCTCCCGAAGCTGAGATAAGCGATACCGCTTCCGTAAGCCTTTCGGAAACCGTATCGTCCGAAAATGTAACGGAATCCGTTTCCGAGGAGACCGCCGAGGAGACCGCAATAACCGCGGAAACTGCCGCTCCCGAAATTCCCGAAAGCTTCGACCTTAAAGCATACATCACCGAGGATTTTGAGTCTGCACGTCCACTCAGCTATGAAATAATCGAAATGAACGATATTTCTGCAATAGCCGGCGAAGCAATAAGCATTGGGGCAAAGGCGGTGAAGGAATCGACCTTTTATGCTCCCGTTATCGAACAGGCAAAGGAGCTGCTCGTTTACGAAAACGGCACACACATTCCCACGCCCGATGGGGAATACCACTTTATGACGGAGGATTATCTCAGATTTTTCAACGGAGAGGGCGCTTCGGAATTTGATTTTGAGCCATTGCCCGTATACGGCGCGAATGCGGCATTTGACGGGGAAAACATGGGTTCGCTCATTGTTTTTCAGATTCCCCTTTCCTTTGATGTTCTGGAATGGAGCGGAACGGCAACCTTTTATGTATCTGTTTACATAAGCTCTGAAGGAGAAGCCTCTGTGCTTTACGATGCCTCCAATCAGACCCTTGGCGGCGCTCCCCTGCTGATAAAATACTCCGACAACAAAATCCACTACTGCTTCAATATGGGACATACCGACGGAACAAGCTGTTTCACAATTTACAGCTTTGACGGAGATGTACCGAGTTCCGATGTCTATATGTACGGCTGTACAATGCACGGTTCGGACGATTCGATGCTTAGAAGCGAAAATATGGCTGGCTGGGGAAACACCTTTTTCCGTGACGGGGAAAGAAACTGCTACTGTATTCTGAAAGGTGCTGCTACATCTCCCGAGTTCCGTGATTATCTCTCCGCTGTTCCCGGTTTGGCAGAGAAATATCCTGCGTTAATGGAGGATACCGATGTTGATATCAGAGTTTACGGTGGAAAAATCATTGCTGTTGACGGAATCGGCTTTGTGTTTGACGGTAACGGCATTGCCGAATACGGCGCGTTCTTCGACCCCGATGAGGACAACACTCTCCCTGTAATTAATGCGGATATCAGCGGCAATTGAATCAAGCTGTTTTTCCGGGATTTTTTCGGAAATTCCCCGAAAAAATTTTAAAAAAGCTCTTGACAAATAAGAAAAAATGTGATATCATATTTATTGTTGCCAAGACAGGCAGCATAAGGCTATCATATTCTAAAGACAGCAGGTGGCAGTCGCGCTGCAATTTCGACTTCCGTAAATCCTGCCGAGGAAAGAGATCGCTGTACTAAGCTATGTTTGTACGCACCTTTCCTGTACTGCAGGGAAAGGTTTTTCTTTTTTGAATGGGTAGCATAATTTTTATCTTTTTCGGAGGTGAAATTTTATGCCAAGCGCAAAGATTCTTGAATCCAAGAAGGCAAGAGCTGCTGAGCTCGTTGAGCTTATCAAGGGCTCCTGCTCAGGCGTTCTCGTTGACTACAAGGGTATCACCGTTGAGGAGGATACCAAGCTCAGAAAGGAGCTCAGAGAGGCAGGCGTTAAGTACTTCGTTGAGAAGAACACAATGCTGAGAATCGCTCTCAAGGAGAACGGTCTCGAAGATCTCTGCGGAGTTCTCGAGGGCACTACCGCTATCGCTGTATGCGATAACGATCAGACCGCTCCCGCAAGAATCCTCGGTAAGTTTGTATCTGAACACGACGACAAGTTCAACCTCAAGGGTGGATATGTTGAGGGCGTTGTTTATGACGCTAAGGGCGTTCAGGCTCTTTCCAAGATCCCTTCCAAGGATGTTCTGCTTGCTCAGCTCGTTGGCTCTCTCCAGGGTCCTATGCAGAAGCTCGCAGCTACACTCAAGGCTCTCGCCGACAAGAAGGCAGAGGAAGCAGCATAAGCGTTATAATTATCGCTCTGTTTCTCAAAACAAAAATGCTGCGTAAAACAAAAATTTATTAAATGTAAGGAGATTATTATCATGGCATCTGAAAAGATCACTGCAATTTTAGACCAGATCGATGTTCTTTCTGTTCTTGAGCTCGCTGAGCTCGTTGAAGCTATCCAGGAAAAGTACGGTGTAACCGCTGTTGTTGCTGCTGCAGGTCCTGCTGCTGGCGCAGGCGCTGCTGCTGAGGCTGAGAAGACTGAGTTCGACGTTGTTCTCGCTTCCTTCGGCGACAAGAAGATGGACGTTATCAAGGCTGTTAAGGACGCTTGCGGTCTCTCCCTCAAGGAGGCTAAGGAGGCTGTTGAGGCTGCTCCCAAGACCCTCAAGGAAGCTGCTCCCAAGGCTGAGGCTGAAGAGCTCAAGGCTAAGCTCGAAGCTGCAGGCGCTACTGTTGAGCTCAAGTAATCTGAGTTTTGAACATATAACGCTTTTTGGCGGTGCTGATTTTATCGGCACCGCTTTTATATATTTAAGCGGCACTCTCTGTCAACAACTGAGGGTGCCGCAAACTTTATTTCGTTTGTTTATCCAGCGTGCCGCTGTAGGCGGGCATAAATTCTTTCAGGAATTCCTCCGCTTCGGGGAGGTTCATTTCGTGAATGGCTTCAAGGGTGGACTTTTCCGCATCGGTAAAGTCGGAATTGCCCATCTGCCGCTCCTCAACGCATTTTATCAGAGCCGAAAGCTTGTCAGCCGCCTTTACAAGCTCCCAAAGCTCCCCTTCCTCTTCGGTATGACCCAGCAGCGGGCGGTAATATTCTCTTAGATCCTCGGGGAGATAGGAAAGCATTTTCTCCTCTGCCATTTTCTCCACCTTGTCGTACTCCGCACGAATTTCCGCATTGTAATATTTTACGGGGGTGGGCAGGTCGCCTGTGATTATCTCGGTGACATCGTGGTACATTGCAAGAAGGGCACAGCGCTGGGGGTCAACATTTCCTCCGAACCGCACATTTCTGTAAAGGGCAAGTACGTGGGCGATAAATGCGGTTTCAAGGCTGTGCTCGCTGATATTTTCGGTTATGGTGTTTCGCATAAGTCCCCAGCGGTTTATGTATTTCATTCGGGAGATTATGGCGAAAAATTTT
>JAGBFZ010000147.1 GCA_018110855.1 Oscillospiraceae bacterium | reverse complement strand
ATCAAATTTCAGGCGGCGCATGATACGTTCTGCAGTTTCTGCGCTGCGCTTTTCATGCCCGGGGAAATGACCGTGCCCCTCCTCGTCTATACGGCAGCAGGTGGGCTTTTCAATATCATGAAACAGTATGGCAAGGCGAATTTCCTTGTCCGCTTTGGAATTTTCAATGGCGTGGGCAGTATGCTCCCATACATCGTAAACGTGATATCTGCTGCGCTGGTCGAAGCCTATGCATTTGGCAAATTCGGGGATTATTGTGCAGAATACATCGTCAAATTCAATCATCAGGTCGCAGGGAGCGGAACCCATTACAAAGCCTGTAAGCTCGCTTGCTATCCTTTCAGCCGAGATATCCTTCAGAAGCTGCTTTTTTTCGTGAATTGCCGCCGCTGTCAGCGGATCGATGCGAAAGCCAAGGGTCGATGCAAAGCGAAGCCCTCTCAGGATACGCAGAGCGTCCTCCTCAAATCTTACCGCAGGCTCTCCAACGCATCTTATCCTGCCGTTAAACAGGTCCTTCTGACCTCCGAATACGTCAATAACGCCTGCTTTATCGGAATAAGCCATTGCATTTATTGTAAAATCCCTTCGTGAGAGATCATCCTCGAGATTGGCGGCGAATCTGACCGAATCGGGTCTGCGGTGATCCGTATATTTTCCGTCCACACGGTAGGTGGTGACTTCGATATTCTCTCCGCCGTTCACAACAGTGACCGTGCCGTGCTTCAAGCCCGTTTCAATGACTTTGAGACCATCCATACATTCGATTATCTCATCGGGGCAGGCGCTGGTGGTAATATCATAATCCTTGGGCTTTACACCCAGAATGGAGTCGCGGACGCATCCGCCCACTATATACGCTTCAAATCCGCCCTTTTCAAGACGGGTCAGAACATCTCTCACATTAACGGGAATGCTGATATCCAAAGTATGCTCACATCCTTGCTGTAAATTCCGCGTAAAGCGGATATTTTCCTAATTTAAATTATAGCATATATTTCTGTAAATTGCAAGAAAATTGAGCAATAAAATTAATAATAAATTCGGTTGCAATTTTTTTTACAATATGCTATAATAAAATGAATTACTGTTTTATGGGGAAATCGTTATGCAAAAAAGCGAAAATGAGCTTATCCATATTGAGGGAACGGCTGAGGATATCCTTTTCTGCAACGAGCAGAACGGATATATCGTTCTCGATCTGGACACAGGCAGCGATTATGTTACTGTGGTGGGAGAGCTTGGCGCCATTGAAGAGGGCGAGGAGCTTCGCCTTACGGGCAGATATGTCACTCACCCGAAATTCGGAGCACAGTTTCGTGCGGAGACCTGCGAGCGGAAGCTGCCTGCAACCGAATCGGCTATCCTCAAATATCTTTCCTCGGGTGTAATAAAAGGGATAGGACCTACCCTTGCCAAGCGGCTGGTGGAGCAGTTCGGAGACAGGACTCTTGAGGTCATCGAATCAAGCCCCGACGATCTTACCAAGGTCAAGGGCGTTTCCCCGAAAAAGGCTGAGGAGATCGCTCTGGAATTTCGCAGGATATCGGGCGTCCGTTCGCTTATGATTTTCCTCACAGGCTATGGTATCTCACCTTCCGTTGCCGTTGCCGCATGGAAGCGGTGGGGGCAGTTTGCTGTGGAGATGATAAAGGCGAATCCGTACATTCTCTGCGGCGCAGGTATAGAGCTTGATTTTTCAAAAGCCGAGGAAATGGCTTCAAAGCTTGAGATATCTCCCGAAAGCCCGGGGCGTGTCAGGGCGGGGATTGTCTATATCCTCATTCACAATGCCAATAACGGTCACACCTGTCTCCCCCTTGACAGGCTGAAGGCTGCGGCTGTAAAGCTCCTTTCGGTTGGGGAAGAGGTCTTTGACGATAATCTTTCCGCAGCTTCCGAGGACAACGAGCTTTGCATCTACAACAAGGACGGCAGGGACTTCGTTTTTTTAGAGGATTATTTCCGTGCGGAGCAGTACATAAGCTCCCGCCTGTCCGTGATGAACGACTGCTTCAAGGACGCAGGCACGGATTACAGCAGACTTATAGATATTGAAGAAAAAACCAAGATAATCACCTATGCCGAAAAGCAGAGAGAGGCAATTTCCCTCGCTCTGTCAAAGGGCTTTCTTATACTGACTGGCGGTCCCGGAACAGGCAAGACCACCACTCTCAAGGCGATAATCTCCCTCTACGAACAGCGGGGAATGAAGGTTATGATAACCGCTCCCACAGGGCGGGCTGCAAAGCGGATATCCGATCTTACGGGATATCCCGCAAAGACGGTTCACCGTCTCCTTGAGGTCATGTTCGATGGCACAGGTCAGCTTAAATTCAGGCACAACGAGCAGGACCCCGTCTCCTGCGATGTTATGATAATCGACGAGATGTCCATGGTGGATACGCTGCTTTTCGAATCACTGCTCAGAGCCTTGAAGCTCTCCTGCCGCCTTATCATGGTGGGGGACAGCGATCAGCTCCCTTCTGTGGGAGCAGGAAATGTTCTCAAGGATATGATAGACAGCGGAAAGCTCACCGTTGTGGCTCTTAACGAGATATTCCGACAGGCTCAGAAGAGCTGCATTGTCACCAACGCTCACAGCATTGTTAACGGAAATATGCCCGATCTTACCCGAAAGGACAGCGATTTCTTCTTCATGCAGAGGCTTGACTCCGATGAGGCTGCCATGACCGTTGCGGAGCTGTGCGTCAAGCGTCTCCCCGATGCTTACGGCTTTTCACCCACCGAGGATATACAGGTGCTTTGTCCATCAAGAAAGGGTGTTTTAGGCTCTGTTGAGATGAATAAGCTTTTGCAGCGGAGAATAAATCCCCCGCAGAAGGAGCTTGCCGAGCTTAAAGGGCAGGTATTCACCTTCCGTGACGGGGACAAGGTAATGCAGACCAAAAATAATTATGACATTGTCTGGAAAAGAGACGGGGAGGAAGGCGCCGGCATTTTTAACGGGGACATCGGAACCATTGTCAAGGTGAAGCGTTCGGAAGGCTCTGTTGTCATCGACTTTGAGGGCAGGATAGCCGAATATTCCTCTGAAATGACGGGACAGATCGAGCTTGCCTATGCCATAACCGTTCATAAAAGTCAGGGCAGCGAATTTAACGCTGTTATCCTGCCGCTTCTGGGCGGCTTTGACAAGCTGTATTACCGCAATCTGCTGTACACCGCCGTTACAAGAGCGAAAAAAATGCTCATTATTGTCGGCTCCAAGGCTATTGTGGAAAAAATGGTTGACAACGACCGCCGAACCCTTCGCTACACCTGTCTGAAACACATGATTGAGCAGGAGCTTGGCTGATGGACAAGGGTATCATCAAGGGTGACAGCAGCATAAAAAGCTATATACTCGATTTCTTTTTCCCAAACCGCTGCCCCTTCTGCGGCGGATTTATTGAATATGACCTTCTCTGCTGCGAGGAGTGCTTTTCGGAAATACTCTGGGCGGACGAACATATCTGTCGGAAATGCGGAAAGCCCATGCGCCCGGAATGTGACTGCAAAGAAGCTCATGAATATGAGCTTTGTGCTGCTGCAGCATATTATTCGGGAGCGGCAAGGGAGGGCGTTTACACCCTTAAATTCAAAAATAATCTGAACGGCGCAGCTGTTTTCGGGAGAGTGCTTCGTGACGAGCTGAGAGTGATGGGCGTGCTTGATGATATCGACATTGCGGTGCCCGTTCCCATGTCTCCGAGAGAAATGCGCATCAGGGGCTATAATCAGGCGAAGGAGCTGGCAGAATATATTACTGAGGGGACGGATATACCCATCAGGACAGATCTTATCCGCAGGCGTTTTTCAAAAATCGCTCAGCATACTTTAAGCACAGGCGAGAGAAAAGAGAACGCAAAGAGGATATATTACACAGAGCTTTCGGGCAGCCCTCTTTCGGGAATGACCGTTCTGCTTGCAGACGATGTTCTCACCACAGGCTCAACCCTCGATGCCTGCTCTGCGCTGCTTTACGGTCTCGGAGCGGAGCGTGTAATATGTGCTGCCGCCGCTACCGTATAAATTATTTACCTAAAAGGTGGTTTTTTTTCTTGAACAGCAATATCAAGGTCGCCGCAATCCACGATCTTTCGGGAATGGGGCGCTGCTCATTGTCGGTGATACTTCCCACTCTTTCGGCAATGGGAATACAGGTATGTCCCGTTCCTACGGCGATACTCTCCACTCATACGGGGGGCTTCGGCGAGGTGGTCATGCGGGATCTTACGGATTATATCATTCCCGCTCTGGAGCATTATAAAAGGCTGAAAACAGATTTTGACTGCGTTTATAGCGGATTTCTTGCGTCCACAAGCCAGATAGATCACTGCCTTGAATTTTTCTCAAGCTATCCCAATGCATTAAAGGTGGTTGACCCTGTTATGGCAGATCACGGAAAGCCTTACAAGACCTGCACTGCAGAGCTGAGACGCAGAATGGGGGAGCTTGCCGCCGTTGCGGATATGATAACCCCAAACATGACGGAAGCTGCCATTCTTCTGGGTGAGGACCCCGGGCTTATGCCCCGCTCTTCCTCGGAGATGAAAAGCATTCTTGTGAGACTTTCGGAAATGGGACCCAAAACGGTCGTTATCACCAGCGCATATATCTGCGGCGAATACTGCAATGCAGGCTATGACAGGGAGCATAATAAATTCTGGAGGGTTCCGTATGTTCAGGTAAATGCGGGATATCCCGGAACGGGCGATGTTTTTGCTTCGGTGCTGACAGGCTCGGTTTTAAGAGGTGACAGCCTTCCCATTGCCATGAACAGGGCTGCTTCCTTCCTTGAGCTTGCCATTAAGACGACCTATGGCTACAGCACCGACCCGAGAGAGGGTATTCTCCTTGAACGCTGCCTTGATTTCCTTACGGAAAACCATAATCTCTGCGATTATGAGACGCTGTAAGGGGGGGATAATATGCGGCTGAATATCGTTCTCTGCGAGCCTCAGATTCCTCAGAATACGGGAAATATCGCCCGCACCTGCGCTGTAACGGGGGCAAGGCTCCATCTAATAAGACCGCTTGGATTTCAGATAGACGATAAAAAGCTGAAAAGAGCTGGTCTCGATTATTGGGACAAGCTGGATATCAGCTATTACGATAATATTGAGGACTTTTTCGGGAAAAACGAGGGAGGGAGCTTTTTCTTCTTTACCACAAAGGGGAGGAGGATACATTCCGACGCTGAATATCCCGATAATTCCTATCTTATTTTCGGCAGGGAGGACGCAGGGCTTCCCGAGGAGCTTTTATATGCCCACCCCGAAGAGTGCGTCCGCATACCCATGAGAAGCACATTAAGGAGCCTTAATCTGTCAAATTCCGCCGCCATTGCAGTTTACGAGGTATTGAGACAATGGGATTATCCCGACCTTGAGACTGAGGGCAGGCTGACAAAATACACATGGGACTGACCGTCCCGGAAAGGATATCATTATCATGTCAAAAATCAAGCTTATAACCGATTCCGCCAGCGATATCACCAAGGATCTCAGCGAAAAATACGGCATTGACGTTCTCGGCTTTCCCATTACCGTGGGTGACAGGAGCTTCAGAGACGGGGATATCTCAAAGGACGAGTATTACGACCTTATTGATAGATCACCCGAGCTGCCCGTTCATTCACAGCTGACTGTTTTTGAGTTCGAGGAGCTTTTTGAAAAATATTCCGCTGATTATGAGGATATTTTCTTTATCTCAATAAATTCCCACGGTTCGGCTACCTATCAGAACGCCTGCCATGCAAGGGATAATTTCTTCTCGGCTCACCCCGAAAAGGCAGATAAGGTCAGGATAAGAGTTCTTGATTCCACAAGCTATTCGGGAACCTACGGATATCCCGTAATTGAGGCTGCGAAAATGGCTGAGGAGGGCAAGTCCGCCGATGAGATAGAAAAATATCTTGCAGACTGGTTTGAGGTCTGCGAGGTATATCTTGCGGCTTATTCCCTGAGATTTGTGAAGAAATCGGGCAGAATAAGCGCTGCCGCTGCATTTGCGGGAGAGCTTCTTGGATTAAAGCCTGTTATCCTCCTGAAGGGCGAGGGCACAAAGGTGGTTGCCAAGCCCCGCGGTGAACAGAATGTTGTTCCCAAGCTTGCAGACATTACCTGCGACAGAATTGCCGAAGGCTCGCCATATATCATTATCGGCGGAAAGAATATGAAATATGCCGAGGAAATTGCCAAGGTGCTTACCGAAAGGCTTGGCTATCCTCCCGTTGACATTGTATTCAGAGTGGGCGGCGCAATTGCTGCAAACAGCGGCTTCGACATGGTTGCAACCGCATTCAAAGCAAAAAAATAAAGGAGCGTTTTCTCACAGATGGAAGAAACGATTGATTTACAAAAGCTTTTTATCGTTCTGAAAAAGCACCTTCTCCCGATCATAATTACTGCTGTGCTGTGCGCAGTAGCTGGCTTTTCGCTGGCAGAGTTTGTCCTTCCGAAAAAGTATGAGTCAGCAGCCCTGCTGTATGTGGAGAACAGCAAAAACAGCGGCGAGGAGCTTAATATCAATGACATCAACGCTGCCCAGAAGCTCGTTAACACCTGTCAGATCATTTTCAAGAGCAACAAAATGCTTGATTCGCTGATATATGAGCTGGACCTGCCTTATGATTATGAGCAGCTGGACAAAATGATCTCGGTCACTTCGGTGAACGGCACAGAGGTCATGCGTATCTCTGCCGCCCATGAGGATCCTCAAATGGCTGCCGATATTGTTAATGTGCTTGTGATACAGGCGCAGGAAGAGTTTATGAGGGTCATCAAATCAGGCTCTATCGAAGTGGTGGAATATGCTAAGGTAGCGGATATCCCTGTTTTTCCCAAGCCAATGATCTTCTGTGCAGGGGGCTTTGTGCTGGGAGCAGCTGCCGCTTACATCATTTTTCTCATAATTGAAATGATGAACGTTACCATTACAGGTATGGACGACCTGTCAAAGATATACGGAGTGCCTGTTTTTGCCGAGGTCCCCGATCATGAGCTTTCTGCGGGAAAACGCAGTTCTGCGGCTCGTTCCGACAACCGCAGGCGCTATGTTCTTGATGAAAATACACCCTTTGCAGTGGCAGAGGCTTACCGCACTGCCCGTACAAATTTACAGTTTTCTCTTGCTGTGGGCGGAAAAAATATTATTGCTTTTACCAGCGCAAATCCCGGTGAGGGCAAATCCACCACCTGTGCCAACATGGCTGTTGCATTTTCGGATATGGGAAAAAATGTGCTTATCATCGACTGTGATATGAGAAGACCTACTGTTAACATCACCTTCGGAATAAATGGAGTCAACGGCTTATCCTCGGTGCTGGGCGGCTTCTGCTCTCTTGAGGACGCATTAAGCAGGAATGTGCGCGGCTCTCTTGATGTTCTGCCCTCGGGACCTATCCCGCCCAATCCCACAGAGCTTCTCGGCTCGGGAATGATGGCAAGGCTGCTTGAAAAGGTTTCCGGCGAGTACGATTATATCCTGCTGGATACTCCTCCCGTTAATATGGTAACGGATTCCCAGCTCATGAACGGCTCTGTTGCGGGTCATGTTTTTGTGGTAAAGGAAAATTCCACGGAGCATCCCGATGTTGCCGAGGCTATGGACAAGGAAAGACTTGCCAACGGAAAGATTCTCGGATTTATCAAGTGCTTCTGCACCTCGGGCGGCAAGTCATCCTACGGTAAAAGAAGATACGGCAGATACGGCGGCAGATATGGCGGCAAATACGGCTACTATCAGAGCTATGGTTATGAATACAAGAGTGAGGATAAGACAGAAGGATAACTATGGCTCCTGATCATCTGAATAACACTGCAATTAAATATGTTTGCCGCAGAATGAGGTGTCGCTTTGAATTTCATTCTGCGGCATTTTAATATATTACTTGCATTTTTATATAAAGCGTGATATAATAATGGCATGGAGGGTGATACCCATGGGAAGAGATCTGGTTTTCCGCAAAGCTTGATATAATATTCAAAAAATTCTTTACCGAAAACGAAGATATGCTGTATTCATTCGTGTCAAGTATGCTTGATATTCCCTTGGAAAGCATATCGGAGATAAAGATAACAAATCCCGAACTGCCTCCCGAAACAGTCTCGGGGAAATTCAGCCGACTTGACCTGAATATGAAGGTGGACGACCGCCTTGTAAATGTTGAAATTCAGGTGAAAAACGACAACGATTATCGTGACAGGACGCTGTTTTACTGGGCAAAGCTGTATTCATCGGAGTTGAAAAGCGGCGAGGATTACAGTGAGCTGAAGCAGACTATAACCATAAATATAATCAATTTCAATATGTTCGGAGGAAATAATTACCACACCGAGGTCGCAGCGATGATAAAGGGAACGAACGAGGTTTTTTCGGATAAATTTTCAATTCACTTTTTTGAACTGAAAAAAGTGGGAAAGAAGCCTGATCCCAATAACAGCCGTGAATTGTGGCTGCAGTTCATCAACGCCGACAGTGAGGAGGAGTTTGATATGATAGACCGCACCAATGTCCCCATCATGCAGAAGGCTGTTCATGTTATATATGATATGAGCGAGGACACAAAGATCCGTGAAATAGCCCGACTGCGTGAAAAGGCTCTGCATGATGAGGCTTCTGCATTGAAATGTGCAAAGGATGAAGGACGAGCCGAGGGTCTGGCTGAGGGCGAGGCAAAAGAACGAAGCAAAACCATTGAACGAATGAAGGCTCTCGGAATGACCGATGAACAGATAAAGGCGATTTATTTTGGATGAGGAAAAGTAAAAATATCTTTTGTATTAAAATGCGCAAGGTCCGTATTCAATGGACTTTGCGCCTTTTTTATTGTCTTTTCTGATTTTTTTTGCGGATTTCGCAAAACTCTTTCTTCCGCTTATTGACAATTGGATCGGATTTTGATATAATATCTGTATATGTAAATTAATTCGGGTGATACCCGATCACAGATTGGAGTCTTTATTGAAATGAAATGGACAGGTCTTAACGAGCTTCGTGAGAAGTATCTATCCTTCTTCGAGAGCAAAAATCATACAAGAATGGCAAGCGCTAACCTTATCCCTCAGGGTGATAACAGCCTGCTGCTGATAAACAGCGGAATGGCTCCCCTCAAGAAATTCTTCCTCGGCACCGAGACTCCTCCCAATGTGAGAGTCACCACCTGCCAGAAGTGTATCCGTACACCCGATATCGAGCGTGTGGGAAAAACCGCCCGTCACGGTACTTATTTTGAGATGCTGGGCAACTTCTCCTTCGGCGATTACTTCAAGAAGGAAGCCATTGCATGGGCATGGGAATTTCTAACGGGCGTTCTTGAGATACCTGCCGACAGACTGTGGATTACCATATTCGAGAGCGATGACGAGGCTGAGCAGATCTGGATGAATGACATCGGTATCCCCAAGGACAGAATTATCCGTCTCGGCAAGGCTGATAATTTCTGGGAGCACGGCAGCGGTCCCTGCGGCCCCTGCTCCGAGATACATTTTGACAGAGGAGAAAGCTACGGTCCCTTTGAAAGCTTTGAGCAGGCAAGCGACTGCGACAGAGTTATTGAGATATGGAATCTTGTTTTCTCGCAGTT
>JAGBFZ010000146.1 GCA_018110855.1 Oscillospiraceae bacterium | reverse complement strand
CGCCATGCAGCATAAAAAGCTGTGCGAATATCCGCTTTTTCACCTTCACAACGGTGCAATTGTCACCGAAAGGGTGATCCTCATAGGCTCCGTTTTTTTGAAGGCAGTAGGAGAGAAGCTCTGACTGTGTCATAATATCACCTTTTATGCATATGCAAGTCTGCCCTTGGGCTGCGGTATCTCACGACCAAGGCTTTTGGCGGTCTCTATCCATTCATTGATAACAACATGAACGTTTTCGAGGGCGGAAAGCATAGTATTTCCGTCTGCCATACAGCCTGCAAGCTCGGGAACTTCGGCAATGTAGCTGTTGTCCTCTTCACTCCAGTAGATTATCACTTCGTACTTATGCTCACTCAAGCCCCGTACCCTCATCAATGCCCATCATAATATTCATGCACTGAACAGCGGCACCGCTTGCACCCTTGCCCAGATTATCGAGCCTTGAGCAGAGAAGAACATGGTCGTCATTGCCGTAAATGAATATCTGAAGCATATTGGTGTCCGCAAGAGTATTGGAGAAAAGCTCCGCTTCCTCAGGGCAGCCCTCAGCGCCATATGGCATTACCTTAACGAATCTCTCGTCCTTGTAATGCTCCGAGAACATCTCCCAGACATCATGGGGAGTTGCCTTTTTCGCCATAGTTCTGAGATGAATGGGAACGGTAACGACCATTCCGTTGTAGAAATCCCCAACCGACGGGCAGAATATGGGAGGATAGGAAAGTCCCGAAACAGCCATCATTTCCTTAACGTGCTTGTGGGTCTTTCCAAGTGAGTACATTCTTGTGCTGTTAAGCTCACTGTCTCTGTTTTCGTCCTCATATCTTGCGATAAGCTTTTTGCCGCCGCCGCTGTAGCCCGAAACCGCATGGCAGATAACAGGATGATAGGGAGCGATGATCTTCGATTTTACCATAGGATACATAAGGCAGTTGAAGCCGCTTGCATAGCAGCCGGGAACGGCAGTCCTCTTTGAAGCCGCAACAGCCTTTCTCTGAGCCTTTGAAATCTCGGGGAGACCGTATACCCATGCAGGATTTGTCCTGTGAGCGGTGGAAGCGTCTATTATCTTAGTGTGGTCGTTTTCCACAAGGGAAACAGCCTCGATCGCCGCTGCATCTGGCAGGCAGAGAAATGTGTAATCCGAAGCGTTGATAAGCTTCTTTCTCTCTTCTGTGTCCTTGCGCTTTTCCTCGGATATTTCCAGCAGCTCAATGTCGCTGCGGTTCTTAAAACGGTCGGCAATGCGAAGTCCCGTAGTACCCTCTTTGCCGTCTATAAAAATCTTGTATGACATTTTACTTTACCTCTAAAAAAGCTATATTTTTGGGGCAGCCTTGTTGTATCGTTACCGAGCCGACATTGCCGCCCGAATAAATTACAGAACGAGCGGCTGCAGGCTCAGCCTGCGAAATTATATGCTTTAAGCTCGGATTTGAGCTGTTCGATCTGCTTAGCCACAGCCTCGGGAGCGGGACCGCCGTCAACGTTTCTCTGCATAACGCAGGTCTCAAGGTTGATAGCCTTGTAAACGTCCTCGTCAAATATATCGGAAAGCCGTTTGTATTCCTTGATGTCAAGCTCCTCAAGGGTGGTTCCCAGATCAATGCAGCGTGCAACAAGAGTGCCTGTGATCTTGTAAGCGTCTCTGAAGGGCATACCCTTCTTAACAAGGTAATCGGCGCAGTCGGTGGCATTGATGAATCCCTTTGCCGCAGCCTTTCTCATGTTGTCCTTCAGAACGGTCATAGTCCTGAACATGGGAATAAATGTGGAAAGACAGAGCTTAACGGTGTCAACAGCGTCAAATATAGCTTCCTTGTCCTCCTGCATATCCTTGTTGTAAGCAAGAGGGAGATTTTTCATCATGGAAAGGAGGGTCATAAGGTCGCCGTAAACTCTGCCCGTCTTGCCTCTGATAAGCTCGGTGATGTCGGGATTTTTCTTCTGAGGCATGATGGAAGAGCCTGTGGAATAAGCGTCATCAAGCTCAATGAACTTAAATTCCCAGCTGCACCACATGATTATCTCTTCGGAAAATCTTGAAAGGTGCATCATAAGAACAGATATTGCGCTTGCAAGCTCAATGCAGTGATCTCTGTCGGAAACGCCGTCAAGGCTGTTATAGGTGATATCCGCAAAGTCAAGCAGTTCTGCCACTCTTTTTCTGTTCAGCGGATAAGTGGTTCCAGCAAGAGCGCAGGAGCCGAGAGGCATTCTGTCCATGCGTTTTTTGCAGTCGGCAAGCCTGCCAAGATCTCTTGTGAGCATCTGCGCATATGCCATTATATGGTGAGCAAAGGTAACAGGCTGAGCTCTCTGTAAATGAGTATAGCCGGGCATAACGGTGTCATAATGCTCCTGAGCAGTCTCGATAATGGTCTCAATAAGCTCATACACAAGCTTTGAGATCTCGTCGCACTCATCTTTGAGATAATATTTTATATCAAGAGCCACCTGATCGTTTCTGCTTCTTGCGGTGTGAAGTCTCTTTCCCGTATCTCCGAGACGCTCGGTG